>JBBSMN010000019.1:0-22783 GCA_038233135.1 Propionibacteriales bacterium | reverse complement strand
CGCCGCGCTCAAGCACACCCACGAGAAGGTCGGCGACCGGTGGGAGCCCAAGGACGAGTCCGGTCCCTCCGACGCCCAGGCCGAGGGCGGCGTCGACACCAACCGCGAGACGGCCGGAGGAGTGGACGCCAACGCGTCGAAACGGCACCTTGCCGATGTCGCTCTCCGCCTCGACATCCGCGGCCGTTCACGGATGACCAAGGCCGAGCTGGTGGACGCCATCCAGCGGGCGAACGACCGGGCCTCCCGGGCGGCGCGCAGCTGATCCGGCGAGCGGCCCGCCGGGTGGGACGGGCCGCGGCTATGGTCCGCGTCATGATCACCAACGGTGCGGCCGGATGAGCGGCCTGCACCTGCACCGCGCCGAGCGCGCCGACGTCCTGGTCGCAGGGCTTGCCAGCGTGCTGAGTACGCCCCCGGCCGACCCTCTTGCGCCCGAGGTCGTCGCGGTGCCGGCGCGCGGGGTAGAGCGCTGGTTGACCCAGCGGTTGTCCCACCACCTTGGGGCTCGGGCCAGCCCCGGCGCCGGCAGCGCCGGTGACGGCGTGTGCGCCAACGTCAGCTTCCCGGCACCGTCCAACCTCGTGGCAGCTGCGGTGGCCGCGGGCACCGGGGTTGCCGCCGCCGACGATCCCTGGGTGTCCAACCGGCTGGTGTGGTCGGTGCTCCATGTGCTGGATGCGTGTGCCGGCGAGCCGTGGTCCGCCGTCCTCACCCGGCACCTCGAGGCCGCCGGCGCGGCTGGCTCCACGTCGCGACGCATGGCCGCCGCGCAGCACCTGACCGGCCTGTTCACCGAGTACGGTGAGCAACGGCCGGCGATGCTGCGGGCGTGGTTCACCGGTGACGACTCCGACGGTGCCGGCGGTGTGGTCCCGGCCGACCTGCACTGGCAGTTGGAGCTGTGGCGACGGCTCCGCGCTCACCTGGCCGCTCCCAGTCCAGCCGAGCGGATCGACCAGGCGTGCGCCGCCCTGCGCGCCGGTCCCGAGCTCGTCAACCTGCCGTCGCGGCTCAGCCTCTTCGGGCTCACGCGTTTGACTCGGGGACAGATCGCCGTCGTCGGCGCGCTGGCGGCTCACCGGGACGTGCACCTCTGGTTGCCGCACCCGTCCGCGGTGCAGTGGCAGCGTGCCGCCGAGCCGGCCGCCGACGCCGGTGAGCCGCCACGCCGCCACGACGCTCCCGGCTCGGCGACCGGCTCCAACCGCCTCCTCGCGTCCCTTGGTCGCGACGCGCGCGAGATGCAGTCCCTCCTGCTAGGCACCGCCGGATCGGCCATCAGCACCGACCGATATCACCCGCTGCCGGACACGGAGCCGACGACCCTGCTCGGCCGCCTGCAGCACGACCTGCGTACCGACACCGCACCACCGGGGTCACCGCTGCCCGAGCAGGCGGACGAACGTCCGTCGCTCGACCCCCACGACCGCAGCCTTCAGGTGCACGCCTGCCATGGCCGAGCCCGCCAGGTCGAGGTGCTGCGCGAGGTATTGCTGGGCCTGCTCTCCGAGGACGCGAGCCTCGAGCCCCGTGACGTGCTGGTGATGTGCCCGGACATCGAGGCTTACGCGCCGCTGGTCTCCGCGACGTTCGGGCTGGCACCGGCCGGCGAGGAGCCGGTCGCGGCCGCCGCCGTGCACCCCGGACACGGCCTCCACGTACGCCTGGCCGACCGGTCGTTGCGCCAGACCAACCCGCTGCTGGCGACCCTGGCGCGACTGCTCGATCTCGCCGACAGCCGGCTCACGGCCTCGCAGGTGATCGACCTGGTCGCGCAGCCGCCGGTGCGCCGTCGCTTCCGTCTGGAAGATGACGACCTCGAGCGCATCCGCGAGTGGGTCCAAGTCGCCGGCGTGCGCTGGGGCTTGGACTCGGCCCACCGGGCGCCCTGGCATCTGGACGGAGTGGCCCAGAACACGTGGACGGCAGGGCTGGACCGCTTGCTGCTCGGGGCGAGCATGGCCGACAACCCAGGCGAGCCGCGCTGGGTGGGGCTCGCCCTGCCGTTGGACGACGTGGACTCGGCCGACATCGACCTCGCGGGGCGGTTCGCGGAGCTGATCGACCGGCTCGAGCAGGCGCTGGACGCGCTGACCGGCACTCGCCCGCTGGCCGGCTGGCTGGACGCCCTGGCCGGAGCGGTCGACGCGCTCACCGCGGTGGGTGCCGCGCAGGAGTGGCAACTGGCGCAGGTGCGGCGCGAGCTTGCCGAGGTCGCGGAGTCGGCGGGTGAGCAAGCCGGCACGGTGGCGCTGGCGCTCGGCGACATGCGCGCCTTGCTGGCCGACCGGCTGGCCGGGCGCCCGACCCGTGCCAACTTCCGCACCGGCAACCTCACGATGTGCTCGATGGTGCCGATGCGCTCTGTGCCGCACCGGGTCATCTGCCTGCTGGGCCTCGACGACGGGGTGTTCCCCCGAACCGCCGGGGTCGACGGTGACGACATCGTGGCTCGCGGCCCGTTGGCCGGCGAGCGGGACAGACGCAGCGAGGACCGCCAGCTGCTGCTCGACGCGGTCCTCGCCGCCCAGGAGCACCTGGTCGTCATCTACACCGGTGCCGACGAACGCACCAACTCCGTACGAGCGCCGGCGGTGCCGCTTGGCGAGATCCTCGACGTCGTCGATGCCACGGTCCGTATCCACGACCAGCGGCCGGCACGCGAACAGGTCGTCGTGCACCATCCGCTGCAGCCGTTCGACGCCCGCAACTTCCAGGCGGGGGCGCTGGGCGCCGCCGCGCATCCCTTCAGCTTCGACCGCTCAGCCCTCGCGGGCGCGGTGAATGCCATCCGGCGCCGGGAGCCGGTCGGCTCGTTCCTGACGGGGGCTCTCCCCGCACCGGAGACGGCGCGAGAGGCCACCCTCGAACTGGACGCGTTGATCGGTTTCCTCGAGCATCCGGTCCGCGGGTTCCTGCGGCAACGGCTCGGGGTGACGGCGGCCGGCGAGTCCGACGAGCTGGACGACTCCCTGACCACCGACCTGGGGGGTCTGGACAGGTGGGCGATCGGGGATCGCTGGCTGCGGGCGCGACTGGCCGGCGCAGAGGAGCAGGCCTGTACGCAGGCGGAGTGGCGACGTGGCGAGCTGCCGCCCGGGGCACTCGGGCAGCGGCTGCTGGTGGAGGTGCGAGAGATCAGCGAGGCGATTCTCGCCGCCGGCGCTGCGGACCGGATCGGTCCGGCTCGATCCGTCGACGTGGCGGTGCCGTTGCCCAGCGGGCGGCTGCTCGTCGGCACCGTTGGCGGCGTGCACGGCGACGTCGTGAGCCGCACGGTCTACTCGAACCTCGCCGCCAAGCACCGGATCCGCGCCTGGGTACAGCTGCTCGTCCTCGCCGCCGGCCGCCCCGAGCGGACCTGGCGGGCGGCGACGGTCGGCCGGGCCGCCAGGGTGCCCAGGCGCGCCGCGTTCACTGCGCCGACAGCAAACGTGGCGGTGGCCGTCCTGGCGACGTTGGCCGAGCTGCAGGCGACAGGTCTGTGCGAACCGCTGCCGCTGCCGCTCGGTGCCTCGTACGCCTACGCCGAGCGCCGGCACCTGGGCGAGTCGGAGCCAGATGCGATGGCGGCCGCGGCCCCTGTCTGGTCGAAGTACGAGATCGACGACGAGTACCACCGCGTCGTGCGGGGCGAGGCATACCCGTTCCGCGACCTAGTCGCCGCCCCGGCAACACCGGCCGAGCAGCTGCGCGCGGTCGACAAGAGCGAGACCAGCCGCTTCGCGGTGCTCGCCCGCCTGCTGTGGACGCCGATGCTGGCCGCCGAGGTGACCGTCTAGGACACGGGGTGACCGATACAAATCCCGACGCCGTGCTTGCGCGCGCTGTCCGCAATCTGCACTGCGACAGGTCAGCCTTGCCAAGCCTCACGTCAAGGCGACCTTGCCTAAGGCGTGTACCCACAGGGGTTGATCAAGACAGCCGGTACCGACGGGCCGGGGTGATCCTGGTGTTCGGCGTCGCGCTGACCTGGCGGATCCTTCAGATCGCGGGTGATGGCACTGACGACCAGCTGGACGTACGAAACCACTTCAGCACAAAGACGATCGCGCGCAACGAGATCGACGCCGTCCGCACGGGCACCCCGCCGAACCTGCCAGTCGGCGGCCTCTGCGTCTTCGCGACAACCGCCGACGAGGTCGTCACCCTGGATGCCACCGCTTGTCCTTCATCGTCCGCTCCCGACTCCGGGTCGAAGGCGCCCTCGCCACCTTGCGCTCCTGGCAAGATGGCAACCATCCGTCCGCGACGACCGAGCACTGAGGCATCACCGGAGGAAGTCGTACTCGGGCGCTACCGTCGCGTCGTGGCGACGATCCAGATTCTTGACCTCCTCGAGGACGCCTACGAGACGATCCAGCGGCGCTCGCGTGCTTGACGCCTCCGTCCTCTTCTGACCTGACCGAACCCGTAGGGGGGCCACCAGTGAGCCGCGACAGCGACGACACCGAGGCGGTCGCGGAGTTCGACGTCTGCGGCCCGCTGCCCGGTGGCACCACCGTGCTGGAGGCAAGCGCCGGCACCGGCAAGACGTTCACCATCGCCGCCCTCGCCACCCGCTACGTCGCCGAGGGGCACGCCGAGCTGCACGAGCTGATGCTGGTCACGTTCGGCCGGGCAGCCACCCAGGAGCTTCGCGAGCGGGTACGCGAGCGGCTGGTCAGCGCCGAGCGCGGGCTGGCTGACCCCGCGTACGCCCGGGCCGCGGACGACGAGCTGCTACGCCTGCTCGCCGACGGCACCGACGACCAGGTTGCCGTCCGGCGCGAGCGGCTGATCATCGCGCTCGGCGACTTCGACGCGGCCACCATCGCCACCACGCACGGCTTCTGCCAGCAGATGCTGATCGGGCTTGGCGTCGCCGGCGACTACGAGTCGGACGCCCACTTCGTCGAGAGTGTCGATGACCTCGTGGTGGAGGTCGCCGATGACCTCTACCTGCGCAAGTGGGGGCGGCCCGACTCGGGCGAGGCGACGATGAGCCACGCCGAGATGCTGTCGCTGGTGCGTACGGCGGTGGGTGACCGGCACGCCCGACTGGTGCCGGTCGACGCAGAATCGGAGCCGGCTGCCGAGCGGTACCGTCTGACCGTCGCGGCCCGCACTGAGGTGGAGGCCCGCAAGCGGCAGCGGCGGCTGCGCGACTACGACGACCTGCTGACCCGGCTGCGTGACGCGATGCTCGACCCCGAGCAGGGCGAGGCGGCCCGCCGGCGGGTGCGGGAGCGCTACCGCGTGGTCATGGTGGATGAGTTTCAAGACACCGACCCGGTGCAGTGGGAGATCCTGCGGCTGGCCTTTCACGGGCACACCACGCTGGTGCTGATCGGCGACCCCAAGCAGGCGATCTACGCCTTCCGTGGCGGCGACGTGGTGACCTACCTGTCGGCCTCGCAGCAGGCGACGACACACCAGACGCTCGCCCGCAACTGGCGCAGCGACGAGGCGCTGCTAACCGGGCTGGCCGCCGTCTTCGGCGGCGCGGCGCTGGGCCACCCCGACATCGCCGTACGCCCGGTCGCGGCCGCCTGGCCTGGACGGCGGTTGGCCGGGGCGCCCGGCGCGGCGCCCCTGCGGCTGCGGGTCGCGACCCGGGCGAGCCTCGGGGTCAGAGGCAAGACCCCGCCAGCGGTGGGGCGGGTTCGCGACCTCGTCGCAGCCGACCTGGCAGCCGACGTCGTCCGCCTGCTCGACAGTCGAGCCGTCCTCACCCTCGACGGCGACGAGCGTGTCGTCGCGGCCGGTGACGTCGCCGTGCTGGTACACACCAACAAGCACGCGCTCGCCATCCGGGACGCGCTCGCCGCGTCCGGTGTGCCGGCGGTGCTCACCGGCGCGGTCAACGTCTTCTCCACCGCGATGGCACGCGAGTGGCTGGTGCTGCTGCAGGCGCTGGAGCAGCCGCACCGCGGCACCCGGCTGCGTACGGCGGCACTGGGGCGCCTCGTCGGATGGGACGCCCGGCGGCTGGCCGGCGCCGGGGACGCCGCGCTGAACGAGCTTGGCCCGCTGTTGCGCGGCTGGGCCGACGTGCTTGCCCGACGCGGCGTGCCCGCGCTGCTCGAGGCGGTCACCGAGGCGAGCGCCCTCACGGAGCGTCTGATCGCCACCCCCGACGGTGAGCGCCAGCTGACCGACCTGCGGCACCTCTCCCAGGTGCTGCACGCGGCCGCGGTGGACGAGCAGCTCGGGACCAGCGCGCTGGTCGAGTGGCTGCACCGGCGCATCACCGACTCGGCCAGCGACCAGTCCGAGGAGCGCAGCCGCCGCCTCGAGTCCGACGCGGGAGCGGTGCAGGTCGTCACCGTGCACCGCAGCAAGGGCCTGCAGTTCCCGGTGGTCTACGTGCCGTTCGGGTGGGACCGGTACGTGCGCGCGCCCGACCATCCGCGCTTCCACCCCGAGGACGGCGTCCGCAGCCTCGACGTCGGCGGCAAGACCGGACCGGACTTCGACCAGCACCGCCAGCAGCATGCGGCCGAGGAGGCGGGCGAAGACCTGCGGGTGCTCTACGTCGCGCTGACCCGGGCCCAGTGCCAGGTCGTCACCTGGTGGGCGCCGTCCCGGAACACGCCGACCTCGGCGCTGCATCGGCTGCTGCTCGGCGGCGTCGGCCAGGGTGAGCAGCCCCGTCCGATCGTCGACCTGCCCGGCGACGACGACACGCTAAGAGACAGGCTGCGCTGGCTGGAGACGACCTCCGACGGCGCGGTGGCGGTCGAGGAGGTCGGCCCGGTCGACGATGCTCGCTGGCGCCCCGCGGCCGCCAGCACTGGAACCCTGGCGGTCGCCCGATTCGACCGCCGGCTCGACTGTTCGTGGCGCCGCACGTCGTACTCCGCCCTCACCGCCGGGCCGCACACGGCCGTGTACGCGGCCACGACGGGGCTTCCCGGCGTCGCCAGCGAGCCCGAGGACGACCAGCTCGATGACGAGCCCGCCGCGTCCAGAGGTTTCGGTGCCGACAGCGACGCACCGCCGGACCTGGACGAGGCGATCCTGCGCGCGGTGGCCTCGCCGATGGCGCAGCTGCCCGGCGGCACCGGCTTCGGGCTGGTCGTGCACGAGGTGCTGGAGACGGCGGACACCGGCGCCGCCGACCTGCGCGCGGAGCTGGTCGAGCGCAGCCGTGTCGTGCTGGCCCGCCGCTTCGGATTGTCCTACGACGCCGAGGCACTGGGTGCGGCGCTGCTCCCGGCGATGCTGACCCCGCTCGGCGGGCCGGCCGGCGGTCTGCGGCTGGCCGACGTCGCCCCCGCGGACCGGCTGGCCGAGATGGACTTCGAGCTGCCGCTGGCCGGGGGTGACGACCCGGCCGGTTCAGCCGCAACCGCACGGGCGATCGCCGAGCTGCTGCGAAGCCACCTGTCGCCGAGCGACCCCTTCATGCCGTACGCCGATCTGCTCACCGGCGCCGGTGTCGAGCACCAGCAGCTGCGTGGCTACCTGGTCGGCAGCCTGGACGCGGTGCTGCGGTTGACCACCACCGGCGACGAGGCGCGCTTCCTGGTGGTGGACTACAA
Organism: Propionibacteriales bacterium; assembly: GCA_038233135.1. GTDB lineage: Bacteria > Actinomycetota > Actinomycetes > Propionibacteriales > Nocardioidaceae > JACCVL01. Next base: position 15,254 of record JBBSMN010000019.1, on the reverse strand, counting down.
GACCAACTGGCTCGGCGACGACAGGCCCGGTGGTGGGCCCGGTGGTGAGAACCGTGGTGAGAACCGTGGTGGGCCCCGTGGTGGGCCCCGTGGTGAGTTGAGCGCCTGGCACTACCGCCCGGCCGCGCTGGCCGACGCGATGCTGGCAGCGCACTACCCGCTGCAGCTGCTGCTCTACCTGGTCGCGCTGCACCGCTACCTGCGGTGGCGCCAGCCCGGCTACGACCCTGACCGCCACCTCGGCGGCGGGCTGTACCTGTTTGTCCGCGGCATGTGCGGCCCCGACACGCCGGTGGTCGACGGCTCAGCCACCGGGGTGTTCTCCTGGTCGCCGCCACCGGGCTTGGTCGAGGCGCTGTCCGGGCTGCTGGCGGGGGAGTCGTCGTGATCGATCCGGATCCGTACGACGTCCGGCTGGCCGTGCGGGCCAGCGGCCTGCTGCGCGACTTCAACCGGGCGGGGGTGCTGTCCGCCGCCGACGTGCACGTGGCCCAGCGGCTCGGACGCCTCGGCGGCGAGACCGACGAGCAGGTGCTGCTCGCGGCAGCCCTGGCCGTGCGCGGGGTGCGGCTGGGGTCGGTGTGCGTGCACCTGCCCCGGGTGCACGAGACCGTCACCGTGGACGAAGACGCACAGACCGAGGCCGACGCGTTGGGCTGGCCCGAACCGGCCGGCTGGTTGGCCGCTTGCGCGGACAGTGCTCTGGTGTCGGCCGGGAACGGCGACGGGGCGGATGCCGCCGGTCAGGCATGCCCGTTGCGGCTGGTCGGCGACCTGCTCTACCTCGACCGCTACTGGCGCCAGGAGCGGGTGGTTCGGGCCGAGCTCGACGCGCGCACCGCCCAGCCGCCGCCCACCCCGGATCCTGCCGCCCTGCGCACCGCCCTCGTCGGCCAGTTCCCCGGTGACCCGCCCGACCGGCAACGCCTGGCCGCCGCGATGGCGGCACTGCAGTCGGTGACCGTCGTCGCCGGTGGCCCGGGCACCGGCAAGACCACCACGGTGGCGCGCCTGCTCGCCGTGCTCCGCGGCCTGCCCGGTGCACCGCCGCGGATCGCGCTGGCGGCACCGACCGGCAAGGCCGCCGCCCGGCTGCAGGAGGCGGTGCGAGCCGAGTCTTCCGCGCACGACCTGGGCCTGGACGACATCACCGCAGCCACGATCCACCGGCTGCTGGGCTGGCGTCCGGGCAGTCGCAGCCGCTTCCGGCACGACCGAGACAACCGGCTCCCGTACGACGTGGTGGTGGTGGACGAGACGTCGATGGTGTCGCTGACGTTGATGTCCCGGTTGCTGGAGGCGGTGCGTCCGGACGCCCGGCTGGTGCTGGTCGGCGACCCCGACCAGCTCGCGTCGGTCGAGGCTGGCGCGGTGCTCGGAGACCTGGTGGCACGACCACCGGCGTCGTCCGCACAGGCCCCGGTCCACCTGGACGATGTGGCCGGTGCCGACCTGGACCGCGGTGAGGCGGACTCGGCGCTGCTGCGCAGCGGCGTGGTCCGCCTGCGAACCGTGCACCGCTTCGGCGCCGAGATCGGCGCGCTGGCAGGGGCGGTGCGCGACGAGCGACCGACCGAGGCACTGGACATCCTGCGCGGCAGCCAGACCGTCAGCTTCGTCGAGGTGGAGGGCGGCACCGCAGAGCGGGCCGGACAACCCGCAGCCAGCGCCCTCGACGCTGTTCGCGGCGACGTGGTCTCCGCTGCGGTCGCCCTGGCCGCCGCAGCACGTCGAGGTGACGTGTCGGGTGCGCTCGACCTGCTGGAGCGGCACCGGTTGCTGTGTGCCCACCGGCGCGGGCCCTACGGCGTGACCTCGTGGAGCCGCCTGGTGGAGCGGTGGGTGGCCACCGCAGCAGACGATGCGGACGAGGGGGAGTGGTACGTCGGGCGGCCGCTGCTGGTCGACGCCAACGACTACGAGTTGGAGCTGTTCAACGGCGACACCGGCGTGGTGGTCGCCCGGGAGGGGCGCGGGCCGGTGGCCGCGTTCCTGCGTGGCGACGAACCGCTGCTGGTGAGCCCTACCCGACTGTCCGCGGTGCAGACCGTGCACGCGATGACGGTGCACCGGGCGCAGGGCAGCCAGTTCGACGCCGTGACGCTGGTGCTGCCGCCACCGGACTCGCCGCTGCTCACCCGCGAGCTGCTCTACACCGCGCTCACCCGGGCCCGCTCGCACGTCCGGGTGGTCGGTACCGAGGAGGCCGTGGTGCGCGCGATCAGCCGGCCCATCGTGCGGGCGAGCGGGCTGCGCCGTCGCGACGTGGCCCCGCAGCGCTGAGGGGTGGACGACGGCGCCCTGTTTGCCACACTGGGGGCATGCCCGGTGAGTTCGTGGTGGCGCGCAACCCCGACCCCGCCTCGACCCTTCCGTACCTGCTGCGCCTGCCGCTGCCCGGTGGCGACGTCCTGCTGAAGGCGCGCGACGTGTGGCCGCGGGCTGCCAAGGTCTACTGCCACCGGGCCGAGGCGTGGCCCGCCTGGGCCGACATCGTCGAGAGCGTGCCGGTGCGGTCGTGCCTGCGTCGGGGTGCGGCCATCGACCTGGTGCTGGACCGCGGCCGCGAGAACCGCTCGCAGTTCGTGCTCACTCATGTGCGGGGTGGCCGGGAGGCGATCTTCTGGCAGACCGCCCGCACCGCCAAGCAGGCTCGACCGGCCGTCGACCTGCCGACGGCGCGGGCGTCCGGGGCCGTCGACCTGGAGATCGTCGTCGACTCGCACGAGCGCTACCCGTACACGTTCGGCGCTCAGCAGGTCGGCACCCGTCGGCAGGCGCTGCCCGCCGGCGACTACGGCATCGTGCACGAGGGCCGGTTGCTGGCCGCGGTGGAGCGCAAGAGCCTCGACGACCTCGTCTCGACGCTGACGAGCGGCAAGCTGAAGTACGTGCTGGCCGAGCTGGCGGCGTTGCCGCGGGCCGGCCTGGTGATCGAGGACCGGTGGTCGGCGGTGTTCAAGCTGCAGCGCGTACGCCCGTCGGTCGTGGCCGAGGGGTTGGCAGAGGCGCAGGTCCGCTGGCCCCAGGTGCCGATCGTGTTCTGCGAGACGCGGCCGCTCGCGCAGGAGTGGACGTTCCGGTTCCTCGGCGCCGCGCGGGCGGCGATTCTCGAGGACGCGCACGCGACCAGCCGGCTCGCCGCCCTGCCGCGGGTCGAGCAGCGCGTCTCGTCCCGGTCGGCTGCCATCCGCGTTTGGGCGAGGGCCCGCGGGCTGGCGGTCTCCGACCGCGGCCGGGTGGCAGGCTCGGTGGTCGCGGCCTACGAGGCGGACCAGGGCAGTGAGCGCTGAGACGGTCGACGGGCACCGGAAGGCGGGTGTCTACTGGACCCATGTCTCTCGACGGCGAGTACGAGCCCAGCCCGGAGCAGTGGGTGCGCGACCAGGTCGAGCAGTACGAACGCTCCGGCGGCACCGAGGCGACCACGATGCGCGGCATGCCCGTGGTGGTGCTCACCAGCCGTGGTGCGCGGACGGGCAGGCTGCGCAAGACACCGCTGATGCGCGTCCAGCACGACGGTGCGTACGCCGTGGTGGCCTCCAAGGGTGGCGCGCCGACCCACCCGGTGTGGTTCCACAACCTGATGGCCGAACCGCACGTTGAGCTGCAGGACGGCCCGGTGCGCCAGGACATGGTCGCCACGCTGGTCACCGGCGAGGATCGGGAGCGGTGGTGGGGCCGGGCGGTGGAGGCGTTCCCCGACTACGCCGACTACCGCGAGCGCACGGACCGTGAGATTCCGGTGTTCGTGCTGGACCCCGCTTCGGACTAGCGCCCCGCGGGGGCGCGGGGACCTGGGACCGGTCAGCGCTCGCCGGCCGCGAGCGTGGTGGTCCACAGCACGTCGCCGGTGACGTCGATCAGCTTCACCGTCAGCGCCTTGGACGCACCGTCGATCGCGACCTCGCCAACATACTGCCCGCCCTCGGCGGGGGACGCGTTGACCCGTGGCGGTCCCTGCTCGAAGGCGACGCGCGGCCCGAAGGTCGCGTCCAGGTCGTTCGGCCCGAATCCACCGGCGTTGAGCGGCCCGGACACGAACTCCCAGAACGGGTCGAAGTCGGTGAACGCCGCCCGCTGCGGCGAGTAGTGGTGCGCGGCGGTGTAGTGCACGTCGGCGGTCAGCCAGACGTGGTTGCGGATCCCTTCGTGCTTGAGGAACGACAGCACCTCGGCGATGTCGATCTCGCGACCGAGCGGCTTGCCCGGCGCGCCGTTGGCGATCCCCTCCCACTCGGTGCCGTCGGGCACCAGCAGGCCGATCGGCAGGTCGGCGGCGATGACCTTCCAGGTGGCGGTCGAGCGCTGCAGCTCTCGCTTCAGCCAGGCGGTCTGCTCGCGACCGAGCACTCCGCCGTCCGAGGTCGTCTCGAGGTTGTCGGTGTTCGGGTCCTTGGACGAACGCATGTCGAGGACGAAGACATCGAGTAGCGGGCCGTACTGGATGCGCCGGTAGATCCGCCCGTCGTGGTCGCGGGGGACCGGTGCGATCGGCACGTACTCGTGGAACGCCCGTGACGCCCGCTTGGCCAGCACGTCGACGTTGTGGACACGGTAACGGTCGTCGTCGAGCCGCTCGCCGGGATACCAGTTGTTCAGGACCTCGTGGTCGTCCCACTGGTTGATCTGCGGTGTGCGGGCGACGAACTCACGCCAGTTGTCGGCCATCAGGTTGTAGCGGAACTGTCCACGGAACTCGTTCAGCGTCTGGGCGACGTCCTGCTTGGCGGGTGTGACCAGGTTGGTCCAGACCCGGCCGTCGGGAAGCGGCACCCGGCGCTCCACCGGCCCGTCGGAGTAGACGGTGTCCCCGCTGCACAAGAAGAAGTCGGGGTCCAGATCGAGCAGGGTGTCGGCCATCGGGAAGCCGCCCAGATCGGGGTTGACGCCCCACCCCTGGCCGGCGATGTCGCCGCTCCAGACGAAGCGCAGGTCTTGACCCGCCCCGGGCGCCGTACGGAGCCGGCCGACGACGGGCTCCCCGCTCAGCGAGGCGTGAGCGATGTCGGTGGCACGGATGCGGTAGTAGAGCTCGCTGCCACTTGGCAGCCCAGTCAGGGTGAGACGGCCGGTCAGGTCCGTACGCGGGGTGACCAGCGGACCCTCGAGCAGCTCGGCGTCGCGGAAGGACGGGTTGGTCGCCACCTCGACGACAAGGCGCGACGGGCGGTCGGCCCGGGCCCAGACGGTCGCCTGGCTGCCCGTCACGTCGCCGGACTGGACACCGTCGGTCAGCTGTGGCCGGCCGCGTCGGGTGAGGGCGGGGATGCCGCTGCGCGTGGTTGTCAGCGCCGAGGCGGCAGGTGCTGTCGAGGCGATACCGACCGCGCCGAGGGCAGCGGAGGTGCGGAGCAGTGAGCGGCGAGATATCGAGGTCATGGCGCCACGCTGGCGGCGGGCGGCGACACGGCATCGACCAGCCGGTGTGGGGCAGGTGAACGGTTTGCCCCATTTGGGTGGCGACTGACGTCGCAGGGAGCATGCCGATGCGCCTAGCTGGTGCTTCGGCGCCGGGCGTGTGTGGCGAGCTCGCCGCGCAGCGTGTGTGCGCCCCAACCCTCCGCGACCGCGCGGTGCAGCAGGTCCGCCTGTGTCTGCGGCGCGAGCCCGTCGACCGGGGGGTCCCGGTCGAGGTTGGTGGGGAACGGGTAGCCCTCGGCGGTGGCGGCGACCACGTTGCCCAGGGCCTGCTCGTCGACCACACCCGCCTCGACCTGCGTCGCGAGCTGGCCAAGCACCGCGGCACACATGGCCGCACGGTCGACGGTCTCCATTGCTCTGCCGAACGGTGACGACACCTGCAGCAGGTTGGCCATCCGCCGCACGTCACCGGTCCGGTTGGTGCCGGCCCCGTGCATAAGCGCCGGGTTGAAGAAGACGGCATCCCCTTTCGTCAGCGGCAGCTGGACGTGGTGCTCGGCGAAGTAGTCGATGAACTCCTGCCGTCGCCAGGCGAGGTATCCGGGCTCGTACTTGTGCGAGTGCGGCAGGTACATCGTCGGTCCTGTCTCGACCGGCATGTCGGTGTGGGCGACCGCACCCTGCAACGTCAACGCCGGCGAGAGCCGGTGCACATGTGCGGGGAAGGCCGCGGCGGCCTCGTCGGTCATGAAGCCGAGGTGGTAGTCACGGTGCGGGCTCTGCGCCGCCCCGCCGGGGTTGACGACATTCACCTGCGAGGTGAGCTGGTAACCGGGGCCGAGCCAGGCGCTGCTGACCAGCGCCAGCGCGTCGTTGGCGTAGTAGTCGACGAACACGTCCGGGTGGTTGAGTGCGAGCTTTTCCAGCGCGTTCCAGATCCGGTCGTTCGCCCCGGCCGGGGCGAAGTGGTCGCTCGCGGTGGCCTGGCTTGCCCGCTGGTGCTCGATCAGGTCCTCGAACGCGGCCGTGGCGCGGTCCACCACCGACGTGTCCACGAAAGCTCCGGCAAGCACGACCAGGCCGGGTCCCTCGGTGCACGCCCGGACGAGGTCGGCCTGCATGGCGCGGCGTGCACCGAGGTCCCGCATGGACTGCTGCAGCGCTTCGCAGTCGAAGATGGGTACGCCCTGCCGGACGTCCACGGCGTACGGGTAGTGCGCCGGGTTGGTGGTCTGCTCGACGACCGACCGGAAATCGTCGAGATCGACATCGTGCTCGTTCCACCACACGCGCATGAGGCGGACTGTAGGGCACCGCTGGGCCGTTCAGCCGATGAGTTCGCCCATTCCGGGTGAGCAGCGACAGATGTCACCGTATATTCTTCCTGCGACGACTTGACCTGTGGCGCTGTATGGCGTCGTATCGGTCAAGCACCCGGCGGGACCGCTGGGTCGCAGTGCTGCACATGCACAACGGACCGGATGTTGTGGCGGAGAATGGTGGAGTAGTTGATGGGCGCACGACGCAGACGTCGGCCGGTGAACGGCCCGATGCCCGCACGACGTCGTCGGCCACCCCTCGGCCACGCCGCGGTCGTCGTCACGCTTACCGGGGTGGTGGCCGCGGCAACGTGGGGCGGTTCCACCGCCCAGCTGGGTGTCCAGGCTGCTGCACGCTCGGTCGACCCCGGACCCGGAACCTTGACGGAGATGGCCGTCGTGCCCGGCTCGGTGTCCTCCTGGGTGTCCCAAGCGCTGGTCAGCCAGGTCGGGGCCGTTTCGGTCGAATCCGCCAGCAATGAGCTCTTCGGGCTGCGCAGTCGGCAGGCAGCCGCCGGGTCCAACAAGGCAGAGCACCTGGCGCAGGGCGGTCGCAACGGCGTGTCGGTCTCGACGGCTTCGGTCGATGGCATCCCGACTCCGGCACTGTTGGCCTACCGAAACGCCGAGTCGATCCTGCTTACCGTCAAGCCCAGCTGTGGGCTGACCTGGAGCCTGCTTGCCGGGATCGGCCGCGTCGAGTCCGACCACGGCCGCTACGGCGGCGCCGTGCTGGACAGCGACGGCCGGTCGGAGCCGGCGATCATCGGTCTGCCGCTCAACGGCGTCGGCCCGGTGGCTGCCATCCCCGACACCGACGGGGGTCGCCTCGACGGTGACACCACGTGGGATCGGGCCGTCGGCCCGCTGCAGTTCATCCCGACGACGTGGGACGTGGTCGGCTCGGACGGTGACGGCGACGACGTCAGTGACCCCAATGACCTCGACGACGCGGCGCTTGCCGCCGCGGTCTACCTGTGCGCCGGCGGTGACGACCTGAGCACGCAGGCCGGCGCCGAGGCCGCCGTCGGTCGCTACAACCACTCCGACGAGTACGTCGCACTCGTCCTGGCCTACGCCCGTGCGTACGAGCGGGGCGACCTGCCGGCCGACCTCGAAGTGCCCACGCCGACGCCTGATGTGTCGTCGGTGCCGGCCGTGGACGAGCCGGTCACCCAGCCAGAGATCGGCCCTGCGCTGGAGGAAAACACGTCCAGCGCCAAGAAGCCGCGGAGTCAACCCGGCGGTGGCCGACCCGGCAACGGCGGCAGCAGCGGGTCAGCCAATGGCAGCACCGGCAACGACGGTCTGACCACCGGCAACGGCAACAACAACGGCACCGGCAACGGGGCCACCTCCGACCCCCCCAAGCCGCCCACGATGCAGGACCCGAAGCCGCCCGCGACGCAGGACCTGAAGCCGCCCGCGACGCAGGACCCGAAGCCGCCCGCGACGCAGACTCCCGAGACGCCCCCAGAGCCCGATCCGACACCGACGCCAAAGCCGCCGTCGACGCCGGACCCCGATCCGACACCGACGCCCAAGCCGCCGTCGACGCCGGACCCGAAGCCGACGGCACCGGGTCCGACCGACGAGCCCACGTCGACGCCGGACCCTGATCCGACACCGACACCGACGCCCAAGCCGTCGCCGAAGCCGACGCCGGACCCGAAGCCGACGGCACCGGGTCCGACCGACGAGCCCACGTCGACGCCGGATCCGAAGCCCAAGCCGTCGCCGAAACCCACGCCGACGTCCGAGCCGACGTCTGAGCCGACGCCGGACCCCGAGCCCGAGACTGTGTCGGGCACGCTCCAGCTGCGCGCGGACGGGTCGTGGGGCCTCGTCGACGTGGGCGGTGAGCAGACAGCGTTGCTGGGTCTCGCCGACCTCGGTGAGACGGTCGAGCTTGACGGGGACGGAGACCCCGGTCCGATCGCGGCTGAGCTGGAGAGCCTTGCCGATACTGGGGCGCCGTCGTCGCCCGTGATCGTGGCCGGTCTCCGGGCAAAGGAGCCCGACGCGCCGCTTACGGTGCAGAGCATCGAACTGGCTGAGTAAACCAGCGGAGTGACACTGAGCGATCAGTTGTCGACGGCCAGCACCACCGGATGCACAGCCGCCGCCCCGGCCTGACGCAAGGCTTGCGCACAGACAGCGGCCGTCCAGCCCGTGACGACGCGGTCGTCGACCAGCAGCACCCGGCGACCAGCGACGGCCGGGGGGTCGAGCAGCCGGAAGCGCCGCGACACGACCGCCAGCCGTTGCGCCGAGTTGACCGCACCGCGTCCGGTCGCTGCCGCCTCGGAGGTCAGCGCGAACCGCGTCAACAGCGGCAGCCCGGTGACGCGGGCGACCCCGTGGGCCAGGTGCGCGACCAGCGTCGGCCGGCTCACCGACTCGATCCCGACCACCCCGTCCGGCGCGTCATTGAGCTCCCAGGCGGTCAGCATGTCGGCCAGGGCGTGCCGCAACGGCACCGGAACCTCCTGATCGTCAGCCCCGGTCGCAAACAACGTACGCAGCGCCCCACCCCACCCCAGATCGGTCAGCCGTGCCACCGCCCGACCGGTGGCGGCCTGCTCGCCAGGCCGGATCCGTCCGCGGACGCCTATCCCGAGTGCCGGCATGGCCGTCGGCCACATCCGTCGCGGCTCGACCGACACCCCTGGTTGCTCCAGGCGATCCCTCGTCGCCGCCATCGCTGTCTCGTCGACGTCGGCGATGAGGTCGAGTCCACCGCAGCGGTCACAGCGCCCGCACCGCACGTCCGCATCCGGCCGCCCGTCGAGCTCGGGGTCGTCGAGTGCTCGACGCAGGATCGTCAGCCGGCACCCGTCGGAAACCTGGTAGGCCACCATCGCGTCCGCCTCGGCCGCCCGGGTGGCGGCCACCCGGTCATAGCGCTCCTGGTCGTAGACCCACTCCGCGCCGGTGGCGCGCCAGCCGCCACGGACCCGCTGCACCGCGCCGTCGACGTCGAGGACCTTCAGCATCGCTTCGAGCCGGTTGCGTCGCAGCTCGACCCGGGTCTCCAGCTCGGCTGTCGACATCGGCCCGCCGACCGCCTCGTCGTGCGCGGCCAGCACGCGCAGTGCTTGGCGCACGTCGGGTGCGGGTGGGAACGCCAGCGAGCCGAAGTAGTCCCACACGTCCCGGTCCTCGCGACCCGGAAGCAGCACAACCGTCGCCGACTCGACCCCGCGCCCGGCCCGCCCGACCTGCTGGTAGTACGCGATCGGGCTCGGCGGAGCACCCAAGTGCACCACGAAGCCGAGGTCGGGCTTGTCGAAGCCCATCCCCAGGGCGGAGGTGGCCACCAGCGCCTTGACCCGGTTGTGGACGAGGTCGTCCTCCGCCGCCAGCCGCTCCGCCTGCTCGGTCTGCCCGGAGTACGCGCGTACGTCGTGGCCCTGCCCGCGCAGGTGCTCGGCGACGTCGTGCGTGGCGGCGACCGTGAGGCAGTAGATGATGCCGGACCCGGGCAGGTCGGGCAGGTGCTGGGTGAGCCACGTCAGCCGGGCTGCCTGCGACGGCAGCGTCACGACCCCCAGGTGCAGGGAGGACCGGTCGAGGCTGCCGCGCAGCACCAGCACGTCGTCGAGGGTCCGCTCGCCGCGCGCGGACAGCTGTTCGGCGACGTCGGCCGTGACCCGCGCGTTCGCCGTCGCGGTGGTGGCCAGAACTGGGATGCCGTCCGGAAGCTCGGCGAGCAGCGTACGGATCCGCCGGTAGTCGGGCCGGAAGTCGTGCCCCCAGTCGCTGATACAGTGCGCCTCGTCGATGACCACCAGTCCCGCCGAGCCGGCCAGGTCGGGCAGCACCTGGTCACGGAACTCCGGGTTGTTGAGCCGTTCCGGGCTGACCAGCAGCACGTCCACCTCGCCGCGCCCGATCGCCGCGTACGTCTCGCGCCACGCCTCGGGGTTGGTCGAGTTGATCGTGACCGCATGGATGCCGGCCCGCTCGGCGGCGGCGATCTGGTTGCGCATCAGCGCCAGCAGCGGCGACACGATGACGGTCGGTCCGGTGTCGGCCGCACGCAGCAGGGCGGTGGCCACGAAGTAGACCGCAGACTTGCCCCAACCCGTCCGCTGCACCACCAGCGCGCGGTGGTGATCGGCCACGATCGCCTCGATCGCGATCCACTGGTCATCGCGCAGGTGCGCGTCCGGCCTGCCGACGAGTGCCCGCAGGTGTTGCTCGGCCCGATCCCGAAGCTCGGCGCGGCGTCGCTCGTCGGCCAGTGTGGTTGCGGTCACCGGTTGCTCCTGCCAGGTCGACAATGTCGGGTCACAGGTTAGGGGGCGCCACCGACGCCGGTGCGCACGAGCGAGCTGTGTACCCGGGTTGACGACCCCGATAACTTCTCCCTCATGGACACCATGGAGCCGGCCTTCGGTGCCGGAGTGCTGATGCTGATCGCCGCGATCGCGGTGGCCCTGCTGCTGTTCCTGATCATGCGGCTCAAGCTGCACGCCTTCCTGGCACTGATCGTGGTCAGCCTGCTCACCGCGCTGGCCACCAGGATCCCGCTCGCCGACGTGCCCGAGGTGCTGACGTTCTACTTCGGTTCGACGCTCGGGTCTGTTGCCCTGCTCGTCGGCATCGGCGCGATGCTCGGCCGCCTGCTTGAGGTCACCGGCGGCGCCCAGGTGCTGGCCGACACCCTGATCGCCCGATTCGGTGAGAGCCGAGCCCCGCTGGCGCTCGGGGTGGCGAGCCTGATCTTCGGCTTCCCGATCTTCTTCGACGCCGGCCTCGTCGTGTTCCTGCCCATCATCTTGACGGTGGCCCGTCAGTTCGGCGGGTCGCTGCTCTACTACGCGCTGCCCGCCGCGGGTGCCTTCGCCGCCATGCACGCCTTCGTACCCCCGCACCCCGGGCCGGTCGCCGCGTCCGACTTTGTCGGTGCCAACGTCGGCCTCACCCTGCTGGTGGGCCTGCTCGTGGTGCTGCCGTCGTGGTACATCGGGGTCTACCTGTTCTCCCGGGTGATCGCCGCGCGCGTCGACGTCGCGGTGCCGTCGGTGTTCGGGTCGGGGGGAACTGCCGCAGGCGGCGCCGGCACCGGCTCCGGCTCGGGCGGGAGCGAGGGGAGCGGGTCGGGGCCATCGGGCGCGCAGTCGTCGCAGACGGCACAGGACGTACGTGAGCGGGCCCCGGCGGGCGACCTGCCGCCGTTTCGTACCGTGCTGGGGCTGTTGCTGCTGCCCCTGGTGCTGATCGCGCTGAACACGGTTACCACGACGCTGTCCACCGTCGGGACCATCGACGGCGAGTCGTTCCTCGCCAAGACTCTGGTGCTGATCGGCCAGACGCCGGTCGCCCTGCTCGTGACGATCCTCGTGGCCATCCCGCTGCTGGGGCTCAAGGGTCGCTCGGCCAGTGACGTCGAGGGGATCCTCAACTCCGCGCTCGGGCCGATCTGCGCGATCATCCTGATCACCGGAGCCGGCGGCATGTTCGGCGGTGTCCTGCGCCAGAGCGGCATCGGCGACGCGTTGTCGCAGTCGCTGGACGACCTCGGCCTGCCCGTCATCCTGGCCGCCTTCATCATCGCGACGGGACTCCGCGTGGCGCAGGGGTCCGCGACGGTGTCATTGACCACCGCCTCCGTCCTCATCGCACCGGCGGTCGAGGCCGACGGCACCGGTGAGTTCCACCGGGTGCTGGTCGTGCTGGCGATCGCGTCGGGCGCCACGATCCTTTCCCACGTCAACGACTCGGGCTTCTGGCTCGTCAGCCGCTTCTTCGGCATGGACGAGAAGACGACGCTGAAGACCTGGACGGTGATGGAGACCACGCTCGGCCTGACCGCGTTCCTCATCAGCCTCGTGCTCTGGTACGTCGTCCCGTGACGGCCGGTCCGGGCAGGCTCGTGCACCTGGTGATCATGGGCGTCAGCGGAACCGGTAAGACGACGGTCGCCCTCGAGCTGGCGTCGCGGCTGGGATGGCCCTTCGCCGAGGGGGACGACTTCCACCCGAAGGCCAACCGGGACAAGATGGCGGCCGGCCATCCGCTCACCGACGAGGACCGGATGCCGTGGCTGGAGTCGCTGGCGGCGTGGGCGGGTGAGCGGCACGCGGCGGGGGAGTCGACCCTGACTGCCTGCTCGGCGCTGCGCCGCAGCTATCGCGACGTGCTGGTGGCGGGGGCACCCGACACCAGGTTCGTCCACCTGGCCGGTGACAAGCACGAGCTGCTCGGCCGCATGCGTGGCCGCGAGCACTTCTTCCCGCCGGAGCTGCTCGAGTCCCAGCTGGACACCCTCGAGCCGCTCCAGGACGACGAGGACGGTCTGGTGCTCGACGTGATGCGCCCGGTGGACGACCTGGTCGACGCGGTGCTGGCCTACCCGCCGCCCGCCTGAGCGACCTCCCCCGGCCGGGGGAGGTCGCGTTAGCGTGCAGCAGTGGCCGACATCCGCGTGGGCATCTCCGGCTGGACGTACGCTCCGTGGCGCGGGGTGTTCTACCCCGAGGGCCTGCGCCACCGCGACGAGCTGGCGTACGCCGCCAGCCGGCTCGGGTCGATCGAGCTGAACGGGTCGTTCTACTCGCTGCAGCGGCCGACCAGCTATCGCAGCTGGCGGGAGCAGACCCCGGACGGCTTCGTGTTGTCGGTCAAGGGCGGGCGGTTCATCACGCACCTGAAGAAGCTGGCCGGGGTGGAGACCGCGCTGGCCAACTTTCTCGCCTCCGGCGTGCTGGCCCTTGGACCCAAGCTCGGCCCGGTGCTGTGGCAGTTGCCGCCCACACTGGGCTTCGACGCCGACCGCCTCGGTGCCTTCTTCGAGCTGCTGCCCCGGACCGCCGACCAGGCGGCCGGCATGGCCGAGCGGCACGATGCCAAGGTGCCCGACGACCGGGCACTCATCACCGCCGAGGTGGCTGACCAGCCGGTGCGGCATGCGCTGGAGGTGCGCCACGAAAGCTTCCGCGCGCCCGAAGCGGCCGAGCTGCTGCGGGCGTACGACGTCGGCCTGGTCGTGGCGGACACCGGCGGCAGGTGGCCGCAGCTGACCGACGTGACCTCCGACTTCGTCTACGCGCGGCTGCACGGCGCCGAGGAGCTGTACGCCAGCGGCTACGACGACGAGGCGCTCGACCGCTGGGCGGGTCGCGTGCGCGGGTGGGCCGACCAGGGCCTCGACGTCTTCTGCTACTTCGACAACGACGTGAAGGTCCGTGCCCCCTTCGACGCGTTGCGACTGATGGACCGGCTCGGGCTGGCCCCGTCCCCGTGAGGACGGCTCAGCAGCGCCGATTCACCCCGTCGACCGACACGGCGCGGTCGCGCAGCACGATCGACAGCCGGTCGCCCCACCGGGCGCAGGCGCGCCGGAAGTCCTTGCGCCGGTACTCCACCGCCAGCACCTGGCTGGCGTAGGCTGCGGCGTACGACCGGCACTCCCGGTAGCGGGCGCATTCCTCGGCCACCGCGAAGTCGAAGCCCAGGTCCGGGCCGCCAGCTGCCAGCTCCGACCAGTTCTTCTGTGCCACCGCCAACCCGGCGGCATGAACGCGCTGCGTGAGCAGCAGCGCGAACGCCCGGTTGTCCGCCCGGGTGATCAGCCGCCGACTGCGGTCCCACGAGTCGAGGTTGTCCAGCTCGACCCCGTCGAACCCGTCGGTGACGCAGCGGTCCGTCCACCGCCCGACGATGTCTGCCAGCGCGCGGCGCTTGGCCTGCGTACGGCTGTCGAGCAGCCACTCACCCCATGCCCCGTCCACCACGGCGCGGCCGTCGCGCTTCAGGACCAGGCGCCAGTGAGCCGGATCCTTGCGCCAGAACCGTCGCTCGTCAGGCTGGGTCTGGAAGGCATTGACGTAGCAGACGGAGTACGCCCCCGAGAGCGGCTCGTCGTGGCGGTCGCGTGCGACGACCCCGACGCCCGCGGCGGGCTCGAAGGCGCCACCGATCTGGTAGTCCCAGTCCGCGGCGGGGGTTGGGGGGACGGGTGCGAGGGTCGCGACGGCCGCCGCGAGCAGGCCCATCAGCGTCTGGAACACCCGGCAAGTGTGCCCCAGCTCGCGGCCGCCGTCTGTCGGCCGTACGGCTGGTCCGCTCAACCTACGCTACCGTAGGTTCGACGACCGGATGGCCCGAGGAAGGATTCACCATGACGACCACGCACCGCTCCGGATCCGCGCCGCTCAGCCAGACCGAGCTCCTGCTCGAGCTCGAACAGGTCGTGGAGCAGAACCTCGAACGGCACATCGACGTCGCGAAGGAGTGGTTCCCCCACGAGTACATCCCGTGGGGTGAGGGCCGCAACTTCGACGGCCTGCTCGAGGGAGACGCGTGGACGCCCGACGACTCGCCGATGTCGGAGGTGGCCCGGTCGGCGCTGGTGATCAACCTGCTCACCGAGGACAACCTGCCCAGCTATCACCATGAGATCGCGGTGCTGTTCGGGCGCGACGCGGCGTGGGGTGAATGGGTGCACCGGTGGACCGCCGAGGAGGGGCGGCACGGCGCCGCGATCCGCGACTACCTGCTGGTCAAGCGCGCCGTCGACCCGGTCGAGCTCGAGCGCGCCCGCATGGACCACATGTCGCAGGG
>JBBSMN010000018.1:0-23575 GCA_038233135.1 Propionibacteriales bacterium | reverse complement strand
GGGGTGCATGCCGAGCTGCTCGGCCACACGCGCGATCGCGCCCTGCTTGGTCGCTGGATCACCACGCAGCTCGACCGCCAACCGCGTCGCCCGCTCACGCAACTCGTCTGGGTACTTCCTCGGTGCTGCCATGGCTCTCATCCTCCATCGGTTGAGAGCCTCCATCAGACCCGGGGCGATTCACGCTGATACGGGGCCCGCCACACTGGGGCGGCGAGGACTCCAGCACACCCCCCAGGCAGAGTTCAGCTCCCTCGCCCTCGTCGAGGACCAGCACGGGATGACCGGTCGTCACCTCCCCCTCGGGGATCGGTACGGATGTCGGCTGGGCAGCAGGGCTCGCGGGCTCAGTGGACTTGGCGACGACCGACGCGCCGTCGCCGGCCACACCCGGTGCCCTGGTCTCGGTGCCGCAGGCACCCAGCGAGATGCAGAGCGCAAGGACGGGTGTGAGCCGGATCAGGGAGAGGCGTCTGAAGGCCATGGTCCTGTGACGGTCCGGAACTGCATTCGGTTCCAGTAGCGCCACAGGCACGGGTCTGCAGGGCACAAGCCGAAACGGCCGATGAGCCGCTCCGAGCGTACTGGGTCTGCAACGCGCTGCGGACGCTCGGCCAATCGGCGGTGGTCTGGCGATGGTTCCCCACGCCCGGTTCGCCGGCGGTCTCCTGTCACTAGCGGCGCCTCAGCAGGTGGGCCGCCTACTGAGCCCGTCGTACGGAACCGCCACTGCGTCGTCCGCGTCTCATGTGCATGCCCCGCCATCCAGGCCCTCCCGCCCTCGCCGTGCTTTTGATGCTGGGGTTGTCCAGCTGCGGGGAGACCACTGCCCGTCCCGGGACCATCCGACCTGTCCTCCGTCCCGTGCGACCGACTCAGACTGGCACCGGGCCGTAACGGTCGATGTGCGGACCCACGACCTCCTCGGCAGAGGCCGCGGCCACGATGGCGTCGGTGCCCTCGGTCACCGACTGTGTGCCGCGATGGCCGGTGAGGTCGGTGGCGGTGTAGCCGGGGTTGACGGTGGTGACGCGCACGTCGGGCAGCGCCTTGGCGTACTGGTTGGCGATCATGTTCAGGGCCGCCTTCGAGGACTGGTAGATCATCCCGGGCACGTGGAACTCGGCGCGGTCGGCGTCGTCGGGGCCCTCGTAATTCCCTGGGGCGAGACACCGGTTGCTGTCATGGCGTACGCAGGTTGGCCGGTGCCGCTGCGCGGACGAGCCATGGCCAAGTCAGCCAGGTCGAGGCGCGGACCGCCATCCACACCAGCGCGACGGTGGCGACGTCGACGAGCAGTGGAATCCAGGCGTATCGGGTCGAGCCAATCGAGAGGTACAGCATGGCTACGGATCCGACGGCGACGCCGATGACCGCCATCGGAATCGTGACCAGCCCGACCTCCCACCGCTGCGCTCGCGCGAGCTCAGGGAGGGAGGCACCGAGCACAGCCAGGGAGGCGACCGACCTCTTGTGGTCGATCAGGGACTCGACACCGTGGACGGCCATCGAGAAGAGGACCAGCAACAGCGCGCCGAGCAGCACCACACCGCTGAGCGCCACCGGAACGGAGTAGAACGGGTCACGACCAGTCGGGCTATCAAGTAGGTCCCCCAGCAGCGTGCCGCCCCCGCCTGCCACCACGGCGATGGCTGCGACGGCCGCGGCTGCCCGGCCGGCCGGCCGGGCATTGGTCCTGAGCCGACGCCCGGCGATCAGGACGGGGACCGTCGACGCCCGGGCGGCCACGACCCGTCCGACGCGGTAGGCCACCCACGGAGCCAGCGCGAGCAGACCAAGAATGAGGGCCGTCACGGCACCGAGGAGGTACAGGGTGTCGGCGCCGCTGCCCGGGCCGAGAGCGACGACGGTCAAGGCTGCCGCCAGCAGCAGGAGCAGAACCGCCCACGGCCGGGGAGCGGACCGGGGAGTCCGCTGGGAGACGCCGAGCGGTGAGATGAGCAAGGAGCGAGATGCGGTGGCTCCGGCCAGCACGCCGAGCAGAGCCACCGCGAGGGCGACGAGGAGTATCTGCCACCACGAGGGGGAGACGCTGGCTGGCACCAGCAGAAGCTGGCGGGCGACGTCGGACTCGACGAGATCGGATCCGCTGCCGTTCGTGACCCTCCCGCCGAAGACCAAACGAAGGGCACCGAAGACGAGATACCCCAGGAGGCCTCCCGCCAGCGCGGAAACACCGACCTCAAGGGCGCCGAGGCGACGCACGTCGCCCGGCGTGGCGCCGGCCAGTCGGAGCGCCGCCAGCCGCTGCTCGCGGGTGGCAGTCCCTAGGCGCACCACCTGCCGCAGCAGGGTGAGCGGCGCGAGGCAGATCAGCAGAAGGGCGAAGATGTACCCCCCACGTACACCGCCATCGGCGACGAGCTCGCTGACCTGCTCCTGTCGGCGGGAGGACTCCCAGGCAAACAGCAGCACGGTGAACGCCACCAGCAGCAACCCGGAGACGAGCGCCGTACAGAGCGCGATCAAGACCGCGCGCGGCCCACCGCCACTCCGCAGGAAGGTCCAGACCAGTCCCAGCTCCATGCGCAGCGGCGCGATCACGACGGCACCTCGGCGGTCGAGACCACGCCGTCGCGCAACACGATCTCCCGGTCCGTTTGTGCCGCCACCCGGTTCTCGTGGGTGACCATGACGAGGGTGGCGCGGGTGTCCCGGATCCGCGCTGACCAGCTGACCCAGTACCTGCTCGCCGGGCACGGTGTCCAGCGCGCCCGTCGGCTCGTCCGCAAAGATGATCCTGGGCCCCGTCACCAGCGCACGGGCTACCGCCACTCGTTGTGCCTGGCCGCCTGACAGCTCGGCGGGCACACTGTCGGCCAGCTCCGTCGGCGCCGAGCCGCTCCAACCAGGACAGGGCGGCTCGGTGAGCGGAGGCGCGGTCGTGCTTCTCGAGGAGGAGCGGCAGGGCGACGTTCTGGGCCGCCGTGAGCTCAGGCACGAGTTGCCCGAACTGCAGCACCACCCCCATCTCGCGACGACGCAGCCTGGTCCGGTCGGCCTCCCCGAGCAGGTCGAGCCGCTGATCGTCGTAGGTGACCTCTCCAGCCTCGGGCCGGAGGACTCCGGCCAGGCACAGCAGCAGCGTGGACTTCCCGCTGCCCGACGGTCCGGTTATTGCCACGGCTTCACCCGCGTCAATCTCCACGGAGACGCCGCGTAAGGCCTCCGTCTGGGCGAAGGACTTGCGGAGGGATGGGTCTTGCAAGAGGACGGTCATGCGCGCGCCTTCCTGTCATCGGTAGAGGAGCCCACACGGGCGGCAGCGGTCTCCAACCACCGCAGGTCCGCGTCGAGGTGTTCGACTGCGTGATCGATGACGATGCGGGCAGCCACATCGTCGGTTGAGGTCTGCAGATCCGAGAGCCTCTTCATGGCGTTGAGATGCACCTGCCGCTGGGTGTCGAGGAAGCCCGCCGCGTTGCGTCCCAGCCGCAGTGCGGTGACGGTCTTGCGAACGAGGTCGTCTGCGGAGTACGGCCCCGCCGGCTCCGTCGTGGAGAGCCATTCGGTGAGGGCTTCTCGCCCGGCATCGGTGATCGCGTACGTCAGGCGGTCCGGGCCAGACTCACGCACCCTCTCCACGACCTCCACGAGGCCGTCCTTCTCGAGCTTCGCCAGCGCGGCGTAGACCTGCCCGAAGGCCATGGGCTTCGCCCCGGGAAAGCGCCGGTCGTGCGCCTGCTTGATGTCGTACCCGTGCGCAGGAGCCTCGGCGAGAATGCCGAGCAGGACGTTGGACACGCTCATGGGCACGACCATACACACTGTGAATACACAATGCGAATAGATCTGTGAGGGTGGCGTGCCGGACGTACTTCCGAGACTGATCCACCGAGTCCCCAGACCGAGCCGGGGCGGTCACCGGCGGGCAAGGTACGGATCGACCCAGGCGCTGATGATGCGGGCGGCTCGCTTGGCCTGGTTGCGACCGGTGAGCAGATGGTCGGCGCCCTCCAGCGACACAAAGCTGCGCGGGTGCCGCGCCGCGCGAAAGATCTCGCTCGCGTTCGCGATGCCCACGGTGTTGTCGGTCGGGGAGTGCACGACCAGCAGCGCCCGGCGCAGCGTACGGATCTGATCGTGCAGGTCCGCCGCGCGCACGTCTTCGATGAAGTGCCGCCGCAGGGTGAGCGCCTTGCCACCGATGAGGAAGGGCGCCTCGCCGTCAGCGAGGATCCGTTCTGCGAGGGCGTCGTAATGATGCTCGATGTGGCCGGGTTCGTACGGCGCGCCGATGCTCGCCACCGCGCGCACCGAGTCGACCTCGTGCGCGGCGGCGATGACCGCAGCCCCACCGAAGGAGTGCCCCGCCAGTAGCCGCACCTCGCGGCCGGCCTCGTTCATGAAGCGCACCGCCTGCGCGGTGTCGCCGACCTTGTGCGAGAACGACCCGTCGCCCCAGTCGCCTTCTGAGTCACCGAGCCCGAGGTTGTCGAAGCGCAGCATCCCGATGCCTTCGCTGGCCAGCTGCTTGCAGATTCGGCTGGCAGCAGGGCTTTCCTTGCCCAGCGTGAAGCCGTGGGAGAACACGCCCCAGCCCCGGACCGGGCCTTCGGGGCGGTCGACCAGACCGGCAAGTCGGGGCCCGCTGGTGCTGGCGAACCACACCCGCTCGCTCACCTCACCTATCCTTCCAGACCGCCGAGAGCGCCGATTGCCGCTCCAGGACGACGTCGTCCCCGCTGGCTGTGCACTGGTGGCTGCGTGAACAGGAACCGGCCTCTCAGTGAACTTGTTTACACGTTCCGTGACAACTCGGGGCAAGCACGCCATAGCCTCTCCCTGGCCGTCCACCGGGGCGGAGACGCCGGGGCGGAGGCGCCGGGGCGGAGGCGCCGGGGCGGAGGCGCCGGACCGGAGACGACGAGGAGTGAGTCATGGGCCGGGTTGTGCGCCTTGCAGTGTTGGTGGTCTGCGCGTCGCTGTTCGCGTCGACCGCGGCGGTGGCGTCCAGGCACCCCAGACTGGTGCGTGAGAACCCGGTCAACTTCACGCCGCGACTGCTCGCCGACACCGTCTCCAAGCACCCGCACGTGGACGCGCTCAGCCGTGCTCGCGGCACCGTCTACGCCGGTGGCACGTTCGGGTCGGTACGCAACGCCGCCGGGACCCGTACGTACCGGCGGCACGTTCGGGTCGGTACGCAACGCCGCCGGGACCCGTACGTACCGGCGGCACAATGCGATGGCCTTCAGTGCGACCACCGGGGCGATGCGTGCCTTCGCCCCGAGGGTGCGGGGACCGGTGCGGTCGGTCCTGGCGGTGGGCAAGGCCGTCTACCTCGGTGGCTCCTTCCGCCGCGTCAACCGCGTCGGGCGGATCGGGCTCGTGAAGCTGGACGCCCGCACCGGCAAGGTCAAGCGGCGTTTCAACGCCGACTTTCGGGGTGGCCAGGTGAACGAGATCCGCAGGGTGGGCGGCCGGCTGCTGGTCGGCGGCAGCTTTGCCAAGGCCCTGGTCGCCCTCAACCCGCGTACGGGGCACGACACCCGCTATCTGCATCTGCGGGTCCGGGGTGAGAGCCGTGGGAGCTGGGGCCGGACGTCGGTCTACCGGTTTGCGGTGAGCCCGGACAGGACCCGGCTGGTGGCGGTCGGCAACTTCAGCACCGTGTCCGGCAAGTCCCGCAAGCGGGCGTTCATGGCCAGGCTCCGCCCTCATCGGACCGAGTTGGCGCGGTGGTACTACCGCGGCTTTGCCAAGCCGTGTTCGTCGACGAGTCCGCGTCGTCGTGCCTATCTGTAAGACGTCGACTTCTCCCCACGGGGCGGCTACTTCGTGGTCGCGGCGACCGGGCAGATCTCCCGGCGTGGAGAGGTCGGTGAGACCGTCTGCGACGCCGCCGTCCGCTTCGAGACCGACCGGGCCCGGCCGCACCGCCCGACCTGGATCAACTACACCGGAGGAGACAGCATCTGGACCGTGGCCGCCACTGGCGCTGCGGTGTACGTGCAGGGGCACTTCACCTGGCTCGACAACGCCGGCGGTCGGCAGGGCCACCCCGTCCCATCGGCGGTGCGTCGCAGAGGCATCGGGGCGATCGCCTCGCGGAGCGGCAAGGCGCTGCGGTGGAACCCGGACAAGCCGGCCCGCATCGGGGGCAAGGATTTCATGGTCACCGGCAACGGTCTGTGGGTCGGATCGGACAGCGAGCGGTTCAACGGCGAGCCCAGACGCGGACTAGCGTTCTGCCGGCTGTGAAGCGGTGGCCGGACCGGCACCCGCTCACCTACCCTGGCGGTTGTGCCGGACGACAGGAGCCCGCCGGCCCGGGTCGAGGACGTGCACGAGTTGGCGCTGGCCATGCCACATGTCACGGTCGATCCTGGGACCGCTGACAACCCGGTCTACCAGGTCGGCGGGAAGTCGTTCATCTTCTTCCGCAACCCTCGCCCGGACGCCTTCGACCCGGAGACCCGGGAGCGCCACCGCGACGTGATCGTCTGCTGGGTGGGCTCCGAGGCGGACAAGCAGGCGCTGGTCCAGGATGAGGCAGCTCCGTTCTTCACCACTGCGCACTTCGACGGCCACCCGTCGGTGCTGCTCCGGGCCAGCCGGATCGGCGAGCTCACCCGCCAGGAGCTGGCCGAGCTGGTCGAGGACGCATGGCTGTCTCGGGCGTCCGCCCGCCGAGCGGACACCTGGCTGCGCGCGCATCCGCCCGCCTGACGATTGGCTACTCGCTCCCGTAGAGCTGGGCCGGACCGGGCTCGACGGTCACCGCGTGCTCCAGCGTGGTTGGCATGTCTGTCTGACGTGCCGACCGTCCGGGCGGTTCCTGCCGCGTTGTCGGAGCCCCGGTCTACCGTGCCGGCATGGTCGACTCGTACACGCGCGAGCAGGTGCTCGGCTTCCGACTGCGCGCCCAACAGCTGGACCGCGACAAGGGAACGCTCGCCGACACCGCGGTGCTCGACATCGGGGTGCAGGACACCGGCCCCGACGGCGCGTCATGGGCACTGGCACTGCGCGGCGTCGACGTGTCGGGTCTGGCAGCCTCGGCGCTGGTGCACCTGTGGACGATCCGCGGCGCCCCGCACGTCTACCGGGTGGCGGACCTGCCGGCGGTCGCCGCCGCGGTCGAGCCGTTCTCCGAGGCGGACGCCGCCAAGCGGATCTACGACGCGGCCAAGCCGCTGCGGGCGGCCGGCATCACCATCATCGAGGCGCTGGACACGATCGCGGCGACGATGCGCTCGGTCGTGGTACATCCGATGGTCAAGGGCGAGGTCTCGGCCCGGCTCACCGATCTGTTGGACCCGCCGCACCTTCGGCACTGCCGACCGTGCGACGCCACCCACCTGCACGAGATGCCGTTCCGGCTCGCGGTGCTGCGAGCCGGCCTGGAGCTGGAGGCGGGGACGTCGCCGCCGGTGCTCGGGCGCATCGGCGACTTCGACCCTGCCAGCACCGCCTCGCCGGCGCACGACGTGGTCCGCGCGTACCTGCGGCTGCTCGGGCCGGCCACCCCGAAGCACGTGGCCGACTACCTCGACGCTCCGGTCAAGGACGTCCGGGCCAGGTGGCCGACTGATGCCGTCGAAGCGTCGTTCGACGGTGCGAAACGCTGGCTGCTGGCCGCCCAGGTGCCCGACCTCGCCGTCGGTCCGCAGCCGGTTACGCGGCTGCTGGGCCCGTTCGACCTGTTCGTACAGGCTCGCGACCGGCCGCTGCTGGTTGACGACGCCGCACGCGCCAAGGCGCTCTGGCCGGTGCTCGGCCGTCCTGGCGCCGTGCTGGTCGACGGCGACATCGCCGGCACCTGGCGACCGCGCAAGACCGGCAAACGCCTGCGGGTGAGCGTCGACCTCTGGGCAGCGGACACCACCGCGGCCAGAGCCGCCATCACGCAGCAGGCTGAGCTGTTGGCCGCGCACCGGCAGGTGGCGCTGGCGGGCGTTGACTTCGCCGGCTGACCGGTGCCGCACGCACCGTCGCACTACCGTGACTGAGCATGACCGACTGGCGGGCGCGAGTCCTCGACTGCGTGGACGAACAGGTCGACGACATGGTGGCCCACCTGTCGACCTCGTACGCATCCCCAGCGTCGGTGGCTCCGACGTCGAGAACAGCGTGCAGGCCGAGCTGGCGCACACCTTCGTCGTCGCAGGGCTCGACACCGACCATTGGCAGATCCCGCTGGCACAGCTCTCGGCCGAGCCCGAGTTCCCCGGCATGGAGGTGACCCGCCACGACGCGTGGGGACTGGTCGGACGGTCCCCGGGCACCGGGGGCGGGCCGTGCCTCATGCTCAACGGCCACGTCGACGTCGTGCCCGCGGGCGACCCGGCCGGCTGGACCGGCGGCGACCCTTACTCCGGCCGCGTCGACGCCACCCATGTCAACGGCCGCGGCGCCTGTGACATGAAGGCGGGGTTCGTGGCCGCGTTCTGGGCGGTCAAGGCAGTGCGTCGCAGCGGAGCCCCGCTGCGCGGCGACGTGCTGCTCGCCAGCGTCCAGGCCGAGGAGGACGGCGGGATGGGCACGTACGCCACCCTGCGGCGGGGATGGCAGGCGGACGCCTGCGTCATCCCCGAACCCACCGGTCTCGACGTGGTGCCGACCAACGCCGGGTCGCTGACCTTCCGGCTGCGGGTGCCCGGTCAGGCGACCCACGCCTCCCGCCGCACCGCCGGGGTCAGCGCGATCGAGAAGTTCTGGCCGGTGTTCGCCGCGCTCGGCGAGCTGGAGCGGTCCCGCAATCGCGACGTGGACCCGCTGTTCGCCCGCTGGGACATCGCCTATCCGCTGTCGGTCGGCGTCGTACGGGCAGGCGACTGGGCGTCGACCGTGCCGGACCTCCTGGTGGCCGAGGGACGGCTCGGTGTGGCGCTGGGGGAGCCGGTCGCCGACGCCCGTGCGGCCCTGGAGCGGGCCATCACCGAGGCGTGCGACACCGACGCATGGCTGCGGGCACACCCGGTGGTGGTCGAGTGGTGGGGCGGCCAGTTCGCCTCCGGTCAGCTCGTCGAGACCAGCGACCTGCTCGACCGCGTACGTACCGCGCATGTGCAGGTGCGCGGCCAGCCGGCGCCGGCGGTCTGGGGCGGCCCCTACGGCAGCGACCTGCGGCTGCTCACGGGGCTCGGTCAGATCCCCACCCTGCAGTACGGGCCGGGCGACGTGACCGTGGCGCACGCACTGAACGAGTCTGTCCCGATCGCGGACGTGGTGACCTGCGCGCGTACGCTCGCCGCGCTCGCGGTGGACTTCTGTGGGGTCGGATCCGACTAGCCGGTCGGGGGAGCGCATCGACTTTGTCGGCGCGGGCACCCATGATGACCAGCGACAGCTGCCGCAGATTGGAGCCAGGACCACCATGATCCTCATCGCCGCGAAGTTCCGTGTGCTGCCCGGGGACGCCGACAGGTGGCCCGAGATCGCAGCCGACTTCACCCGGGCCGTCCGCGCGGAGCCCGGCTGCCTGTGGTTCGACTGGTCGCGCAGCGTCGACGACCCGACCGAGTACGTGTTGGTCGAGGCGTTCCGCGACGAGGACGCCGGTGCCGAGCACGTCCAGTCCGAGCACTTCAAGCGGGCACAGCAGACCTTGCCGCCGCACCTGGCCGAGACACCCCGGGTGATCAACACCAGCGTGCCCCAGGACGACTGGTCGAAGCTCGGCGAGATGGCGGTATAGGCGCCTGCCGTCAGGTTTTCGCACGCACATCAACCGAAGGGACCGCACGGTGCACGTCGTCATTGCTGGTGGACATGGTCAGATCGCCCTGCTGTTGGAGCGCCGCCTGGCTGAGAACGGCGACGACCCCATCGGTCTGGTGCGCGACCTCGACCACGTGCCCGAGCTCGAGAAGCTGGGCGCCCACGCCGTTGTCCTCGACCTTGAGGCGGCCACGGTGAACGAGCTTGCCGCTGTGCTGACCGGCTCGGAGGCGGTGGTCTTCGCCGCCGGCGCCGGTCCGAGCAGCGGCGCCGCCCGTAAGGACACGGTGGACAGGGCCGGCGCAGTCCTGCTGGCCGATGCGGCCGAGCAGGCCGGCATCCGCCGCTACCTGCTGGTGTCGTCGATGGGGGTCGACGACGCCGACCCCGACTCCGACGACGCCTTCCAGGTCTACCTGCGCGCCAAGCGGGCCGCCGAGGACGATCTGCGGACGCGCGACCTCGACTGGACGATCCTGCGGCCCGGTCGGCTCACCGACGAGCCTGGCACCGGTCGCGTCCGCCTTGCCGACAGCGTCGAGCGCGGCGAGATCGCCCGGGACGACGTCGCCGCCGTCCTGCTCGCGCTGCTGACGTCCGGAGGTGCTGTTCGCCGGGTGGTCGAGCTCGTGGGCGGCGATGACCCGGTGGACGAGGCGGTCTCGGCCGCCTGAGCTTCGGCCGGCTGGCCGGCTGGCCGGCGGAGCACGGCGCGTGCCGCGATCCAGGCGGCGCACCGCCAGCCGCCGCAGACGCCCGAGGTGCCCAACCGGTTTGGGATGTGGTTCTCACAGCCCTTCGACGTCGGGCGCGCGTCGTCGGTTCCCCGGGTTGCGGACGAGCCGAGTTCATCTTCACGGCATGTCCACATTCGAACATGCGTTCGACCAATCGTCGGTAGGAGGTCCTAGTCTCTTGGTATGGCAGCAACGGTGCAGGAGCGGAGCGTCGGCGG
This sequence comes from Propionibacteriales bacterium, assembly GCA_038233135.1. Classification (GTDB taxonomy): domain Bacteria; phylum Actinomycetota; class Actinomycetes; order Propionibacteriales; family Nocardioidaceae; genus JACCVL01. The sequence continues at coordinate 12,933 of JBBSMN010000018.1, read as the reverse complement.
TGGCGGTGAACTGCCGCCGGCGTGGCGTCATCCGCTGGCAGTTGCGTTGTCAACGGTCGAGGCAGCTCTCGGTGAGGTTGCTGACACCGGTTGCTGGTCCCTGTTCGACGCCGAGCTAGCCGATCTGGTCACCCAAGCATCGTCGGCGCGGGCGCGGGTGGACGAGGTGTGCCTGCGGCTCGCCGCAGCCGCAGACACCCGCGAACCCGGCGCGGCGTTCGCCGCGATGTCGACCCCCGGATGGTTACGCGCATCCCAGCGGATGTCTCGACGAGCGGCGGCCGCCCAGGTCCGGCTGGGCGGTGCGCTGGACCGCCGGTGTCCCATCACTCGGTCCGCTCTTGATGCTGGGCAGGTCAACACCGAGCAAGCCGCGGTGATCGTGGCTGCGATCACCCGGCTGCCCAAAGAGGTCACCGACGAGCAGCGACACGCCTGTGAGGCGCACCTGGTCGAGCTGGCTGCCACCTTCGGCCCCGAGGAGCTGCGCATCATGGGCCGGCGGGTGTGGGAGGCGGTCGACCCCGAGGGTGCCGAGGCCGCCGAAGGCCGATTGCTGGAAGCCGAGGAGGCCGCTGCCAGAGCCGCCACCATGCTGCAGATGCGCCCCCAGGACGACGGGTCCACTCGCGGGAGGTTCGTGCTCCCGAACGCGCAGGCCGACATGCTGCAAGCTGCGTTGGACGCGCTGCTGGCTCCTCGCCGTCCCGTGTCAGACCGGCCGGACCAACCAGCCGGTGAGCAGGCGGATCAGCAGCCGGTGGACCCCGACCTGGACAACGAACGGCTGCCGTACTCCCAGCGGCTCGGGCTTGCGTTCTGCGAGCTGATCGAGCACCTGCCGACCGACCAGCTGCCCCAAGCCGGCCGGTCCACCCCGACGGTGACCGTCACTTTTTCCCTAGCGGCGCTGGTCACCGGTGTCGGCGCTGCCACCCTGTCCACCGGCAACTCCATGTCGGCGAGCCAGGCCCGGCGATTGGCCTGTAACGCCAAGCTCGTCCCGCAGGTGCTCGGCGGTGACTCGGTCGTGCTCGACGCGGGCCGCGCCCGCCGCTTCCACGACCACCATCAACGCGGCGCTCTCGGCACCACCCAGCGCGGATGCATCGCCGACGGGTGCGATCGGCCCCCGGCCTGGTGCGAGGTCCACCATCACACCGCCTGGGCGGCCGGCGGGCGCACTGACGTCAACGGCGTCCACGGCGGGGTGCTGCTGTGCGGACGACACCACCACCTGGTCCACGACAACAGCTGGCGGGTGGTCTGGCCGCCGACTACGTCCCGGAGCTCGTCCCACCAGCCGACATCGATCCCACGCGCACCCCCATCCGCCACCGCCGCTTCAGGCGACCTCGAACCACTTGATCCCGCGGGGACCCGGGGATCCGGCGAACTGGTCATTCGGCCAGGTGCTGCTCGAGCGACGTCACCTTGGCGGCTAGCTGACCGGTGTGGCCGGGGCGGATGTCGGCCTTCAGCACCAGGCCGACCCGCGATGCGCGGTCGGCGACCGCGTCGACAGCCCGCTTGACGACTGCCATCACCTCGTCCCACTCGCCCTCGATGTTGGTGAACATCGCGTTGGTCTCGCACGGCAGTCCGCTGGCGCGCACAACCCGTACGGCCTCGGCCACCGCCTCGCTCACGCCGCCCGACTCGTCGCCCCCGCCGGGGCTGATGCTGAAAGCCACGATCATGGCGCCAGCCTTGCAGACGCCCCGGCGCAGCCCACCCGCGGCCGAGTGGCGCAAGAACGCCCCTTCGCCGCCGATCGGGCGGCGTTCTTGCGCCACTCGACCGGCGGGCGGTCAGCGGACGAGCGTCTCGCCGGACGCGACCAGCAACGCGACATCCACGACCGCCACTAGCGCGGTCGCCAGCAGTGGCAGCCAGCGATGCCCGGCGGCGGCCGAGAAGGCACCAGCCGTCGCCACTGTGCCCACCGTGACCAGCACTGCCCAACCGCCGACCCCGATCGCGCCATCCGGGCCCGCCAGGACCAGCCCGGAGGCGACCACGAGGACCACGGGTGCCAACACCCCGGCGCCCGTGCGGCCCAACCGGTGGGGGAGTCCACGTACGCCGGTCAACCTGTCGTCCTCGAGATCCGGCAGTACGTTGACCAGGTGTGCACCGACGCCGAGCAGCGCCCCCGCACCGACCATCCACGCCGGCGGCCACGGATGCTCGGGCAGCGCCACCACGACGACGGCGGGCAGCAGGCCGAAGAACACCGCGTACGGAGCCCACGACCAGACGCTGCCCTTGACCCCGGCGTTGTACGCCCAACCCGCGGCCACCGCCACCGTGTGGGCCAGACCCGCTCGCCAGCCGAGACCGAACGACAACGCCACGGTGGTCACCGCAGCGACGAGGGCAGCCGAACGTACCGTCTCGACGTCGACCGCTCCGATCGCCACCGGCTTGTCCCGGCGTCCGACCTCGGCGTCGCGGCCCGCGTCGAGCCAATCGTTGGACCAGCCGATCGACAGCTGACCGGCCAGGAACGACACCAGCACCAGCAACGATCCGAGACCGGCTCCGGCAGCAACGCTCAGCAGGGTCGCCAGCGCGGTGACGACGACCGAAGGGACGGGGTGGGACGAGGCGACCAGCGCACCCGCGCCACGCCGCACCATCAGGGGAGCCTAGACCCGACGCTGGACCGTCCCCGGTGAGCCGGATCGTGGCGGTGCGCCCGGTGCTGGCGCCGCACCGCTACCCCCAGGACGAGATCACCGCGGCCTTCGCCGACATCTGCCTCGATCTCGACACCAAGCGCCGGCTGCTGCGGCGGCTGCACGCCAACGCCCACGTCGGTGCTCGCCACCTGGCGCTGCCGCTGGAGCAGTACGCAGACATCGCCGACTTCGGTGCCGCGAACGACGCATTCATCCGGGTCGCGGTCGACCTGGGCGCGCAGGCGGTGACCGGCGCCCTGCGCGACGCCGGCCTCCGCCCAGAGGACGTCGACACTATTGTGTCGACGACCGTCACCGGGTTGGCGGTGCCGTCGATCGAGGCCAGGATCGCCGCGATCGTCGGCCTCCGCCCCGACGTACGTCGGGTGCCGCTCATGGGGCTCGGCTGCGTCGGCGGCGCCGCCGGCATCGCCCGTGCCGACGACCTGCTCGCGGGTCGCCCCGAGGACGTCGCCGTCTTGCTGTCGGTCGAGCTGTGCTCCCTGACTTTGCAGCGGGGTGACAGCTCGACCGCCGCGCTGGTGGCCAGCGGGCTCTTCGGGGATGGGGCCGCCGCGGTCGTGCTCGCCGGCGACGACCGGCGCCCGCCGCCCGGGCACCACTGGACCGGGCCACTGGTCACCGCCTCCCGCAGCCGGCTCTACCCCGACTCCGAGCGTGCGATGGGCTGGGACTTCAGTGGCAGCGGCCTCAAGATCGTGCTCGGCGCCGAGGTCCCCAACCTGGTCGAGCAGCATCTCGGTGAGGACGTTCGGGCTTTCCTCGCCGACGCCGACCTCAAGATCGACGACGTGACCGGCTGGGTCTGCCACCCGGGCGGGCCCAAGGTGATCGAGGCGATCCAGTCCGCGCTCGGCCTCCCGTACGACGCCACCGAGCTGACCTGGCGCTCGCTCGCCGAGGTCGGCAACTTGTCGTCGGCGTCGGTGCTGCACGTGCTGCACCAGACGATGACCGAGCGCACCCACGACCCTGGATCGCCGGGCGTGCTGATGGCGATGGGTCCTGGCTTCTGCTCCGAGCTCGTGCTGCTGAGGTGGTGAGCGCACCGTGATCTGGTTCGCCGCGCTGGTGGTCCTGGTCGGTCTCGAGCGGCTGGCCGAGCTGCGGATGTCTCGTCGCAACACGGCCTGGAGCCTGGCCCGAGGAGGCCGCGAGCACGGTGCCGGCCACTACCCGGCGATGGTGGTGCTGCACGTCGGTCTGTTGGTCGGCGCGCTGGTCGAGGTGGCCGCCGCCGCACGGCCGTTCGTGCCTCTGCTCGGGTGGACGATGCTCGTCTTGGTCGTGGGCGCCCAGGCCCTGCGCTGGTGGTGCATCACCACGCTGGGTCCGCACTGGAGCACCCGCGTCGTCGTCGTCCCCGGCACGAGGCTGGTGGCGGCCGGCCCGTACCGGTTGCTGCGACACCCCAACTACGTCGCCGTCGTCGTCGAGGGGGTCGCGCTACCACTGGTGCACACGGCTTGGCTGACCGCCGTCGCCTTCACCGTTGTCAACGCCGCGCTGCTGGCGCACCGCATCCGGGTCGAGGAGTCCGCGCTGCGCAGCGCGGCCCGGACATGATCGACGTGCTGGTCGCCGGCGGCGGCCCGGCGGGGCTCGCCACCGCACTGCAGTGCAGCCGGCGCGGCCTCGACGTCGTGGTGCTGGAGCCCCGGCCGGGGCCGCTCGACAAGGCCTGCGGCGAGGGCCTGACTCCGGCTGCCACCGCGGCACTGGAGGACCTGGTGGGTGCTGGCAACCTCGGTGGCGTGCCAGTGCGCGGCATCCGCTACCTCCGGGCGGGCCCGACCGGCGACCAGTGTGGCGTCGACGCTCGCTACTCCCGGGGTGAGGGCCGGGGCGTGCGCCGCACCGACCTGCACGCCGCGCTCGCCGACGCCGTCCGGGCGGCCGGCATCCGCGTCGAGACCGGACGGGTGCGCGCGGTGCACCAGAACGGCGATCACGTCACCGCAGGCGGGATGTCCGCGCGCTACCTCGTCGCCGCCGACGGCCTGCACTCCCCGATCCGTATGGCGCTGGGCCTGGCTCGCCCGGACGCACGACTGCCCCGCTACGGGCTGCGCCGGCACTTCGCGATGCCCCCGTGGACCGACCTGGTCGAGGTGCACTGGAGCGACCGGTCCGAGGCATACGTGACGCCGGTCGGCCCGGGCCTGGTCGGCGTCGCGGTGCTCACCACCGATCGGCAGCCGTTCGAGGCGCACCTGCGCGACTTCCCCCAGCTCGCTGCCCGACTGCCGACGACGGCCGCCACCTCGGTACGCGGCGCCGGTCCGTTGTTGCAGCGGGCTTCCGCCCCCCGGGCAGGTCGGGTGCTGCTGGTCGGTGACGCGGCCGGCTACGTCGACGCGTTGACCGGCGAGGGGATCGCGGTGTCGCTGGCGTGCGCCGCCTCGCTGGCCCGCTGCCTGGCGGCCGACCGTCCCGAGGCCTATGACCGGGCCTGGCGGCGCGAGTCCCGCCGCTACCGGCTCATCACGGCGGCGCTGCTCTGGGCGGGACGCCGGCCTGCCGTGCGGCGCTCGATCGTGCCGGTCGCCCGCCGGGCGCCCGCGGTCTTCGGTGCCGCGGTCAACCAGCTCGCGGGCTCCGGTGCACCGGCGCGAGCGAGTGCATGATCGACACCTGGGACCTGATCATCGTCGGTGCGGGTCCGGCCGGCTCGGCGGCCGCACTGGGCGCCCTGCACGCGCGCCCCGACCTGCGGGTTCTGCTGATGGACCGCGCCGACTTCCCGCGCGACAAGCCCTGCGGGGACGGCATCGCGCCGCACGTCCTCGATGTGCTGGCCGCGGTGGGCGTGCACGGGCTGCTCGACGACCGGGTGCCGGTGCGACGGCTCGAGCTGGCGCACGGCGGCACCCGCGTCTGCCGCATGATGGCCCGGCCGTCCTACGTCGTGCCGCGCTCGGTGTTCGATGCTCGGCTGCTGGAGGCGGCGCTGGCTGCGGGGGCGCGCTTCCGCCGGCAGCGGGTGCGCGCTGTCCGGGTCGGCCGGACCCATGTGGTCGTCGATACCTCCGACGGCACGGGCGGTGCACGCCCTCGCGCCGATACGGTCATCGGCGCCGACGGCGCACACTCGGCCGTGCGCGCTGCTGTCGCCCACGGCGCCAGGCCACGCACCGCGCTGGCATTGCGCGGCTACGCGCCGGTCCTGCCAGCTGCTCGTGACCGTCAGCTGATCGTGTTCGGGTCACGCCGCCAACCGGCGTACGCCTGGTCGTTCGACCGCGGCGACGGGCTGGCCAACGTCGGCTACGGCGAGCTGCTGCGCCCGCGGGCGCCGTCGCTGTCCAGGGCCATGCTGCTGGGCCAGCTCGACGAGCTGCTGCCCGGCGTCAGCCAGCGCGGGCAGCAGTGGCGTGGCCATCACCTGCCCCTGTCGTCGTGGCCATGGCGCCAGCCCGACGGTCGCGTGCTGCTCGCGGGTGACGCCGCGCACCTGATCAACCCGATCACCGGTGAGGGCATCTACTACGCCGTCGCCACCGGGGTCCTCGCCGGTCGCGCCGCCGTACGCGCCCTCGACTGTGACGTGAGTGCCGGACGGGTGCACCGGGCAGCGGTTCGAGCGCTGCTCGGCCGGCACCTGCTGCACACCAGCGTCGCGGCCCGGCTGGGCTCGGTCCCGGGGCTGGTGCAGGCGGCCGTCCGTGCGGCGGCCGCCGAGCAGCGGGTCTTCGACGAGCTCGTCGAGATCGGCCTCGGGCGTGGGCGCCTCACCGCTACAACGCTGGCCGCCGTGACCAGCAGCCTGCCGGCGCCGTGACTCAGACGCCGACCTGCTGCTGCTGCGCCGCGGCACGCATCCGGGCGGCCCGCACGGCGTAGTCCGCGCCGCTCACCAGCGTCGCTGCGACTGCGATCACCAGCACGGGGAGGCGCAGGTCTGTGAGCAGGCCGAGCGGCGGCAACAGGTACAGCGTGACCGCGGTGTTCTGGGTGAGGGACTTGAGCTTGCCGCCGCGCGAGGCGGGGATCAAGCCATGCCGGCGTACGAGCATCCGCAGGCAGGTGACGGCCAACTCGCGACTGAGGATGACGACCGTTGCCCACCAGGGCAGCTCGCCGAGCACGGACAGCCCGACCAGTGCCGAGGCCAGCAGCGCCTTGTCCGCGATCGGGTCGGCCTGGATGCCGAACTCGGTGACCTGTCCGCGCGAGCGGGCCAGATGGCCATCGGCGAGATCGGTGAGACACGCTCCGACGTAGACGGCAGCCAGGAGAAACCGACCTGGTGTGGAGCCGTGGTCGTTGACCAGCAGGCCAACGAAGACGGGGACGGCGAGCAGGCGACCCAGGGTCAGGGCGTTGGGCAGATTGAGGCTGGGCCGCTCAAGGGCCGTGACCATGTCAGCGGTGCACGCTGTCGGTGCGGCCCGACCCGCTCGCCGCGCCGGCGGCGTCCGGTGCGGGGATCGCCTCATGCGTGCTGCGTTCGGGGGGCGCAGCAGTTCTGGAGCGCCCCGGACGGCTCAGCCGGGCCTGGTTGCCGGTGGCCAGCGCAGCGAGGGTGACCGCGATCCAGCCGATCCCGAGGGCGGCGATATCGTCGACGAAGTAGTGCCAGCCGAAGTACACCGTTGCCAGGGTCGTCAGTCCGAGGTAGGTCCACAGGGCGGCCCGCAGGAATCGGTTCAGGCCGGCGCGGTGGGCGCAGTAGGCGGCGGTGAAGACGACCGACACGTGCAACGACGCGAACGCTGCGACACCTTGGATCGAGTCAGTGACGCCGGGGTCGAGCAGCACCTTGAGCCGCGAGTTCCACAAGCCAGTCTGCAGGGCGCTGACCCCGGTGGTCGGCAGCGCATCTCGGTAGTACGCGGCGTCGATGAATCGGGGGCCGACCGACGGCAGCACGTAGTAGCTGAGGGCACCCAGCGACCAGTTCATGCACAGTGCGGTGACGTACCAGAAGCCCAGGCTGATGTTGCGGTTCCACACCAGCGCCGCGGCCAGCGAGAGCGGCACCAGCAGCAGGTAGGAGATGTAGACGAACGACAGGACGTGGGCAGCGATGCCGGTCCCGAGCACCTGGTGCAGCAGCCGGCCGGGGTCGGCGCCGAGGAACAGGATAGAGTCGGTGATGCTGAGCCAGTCGTCGTAGCGCTCGTCCCGGATGGTCGGCAGGTAGTTCTTCAGGTTGCGGTAGCCGACATAGCTGACGTAGAAGGACCCCAAGCCGATCAGGGCGATGCGAACGCGGTACCACGGCCACCGCTCCTGCATCACGTTGCGGCAGGAGACCCATATCTGGCCCATGTCGTTCACGCGCCGGATGGCGCGTGGCAGCATGTCGATGACGAAGAACAGGGCCAGGATCAGCGGCAGCCGTATGTAGGACGGCCCGGCGATGCCGTCGGGGTCGCGCATCGGCAATCCGGTGATGAGCGCCACCACCACCGCCGCGGCGGCTGTCACGGCAGCCACTGCGACGGCCATGGAGTAGGGACGCCTGAACACCGGCCCCAGGTTAGCGTGATTTTGACGCAGGGACGCCTGCTGTGCGCGCGCCGTTCATGTCAGGACTGCGACGCGACCGCGCCGAGCCCGAAGGCGTCGCGATCGGTCTCGGGCACCAGGCCGACGTACTCCTCGTGCTTGCGGATGTAGGCCGACACGAACGGGCAGTACGGCAGCACCTGCTCGCCGCGCTCGCGCGCCGAGTCCAAGACGGTGCGGACGAGCTCGCTGCCGAGCCCCTGACCGCCGTGAGCGGGGCTCACCTCGGTGTGCGGGATGGCACGGCAGCCGTCCTCCAAGTGGTAGACCGCGAAGCCGACGACCTCCCCGTCCACCAGGACCTCGAAGCGCTTGCGCTCCGGCGCCTCCCGCACGCTGACCGACATGTCCACCAGCCCCTCTCCCAAAGGTCGCCCCGACCGACCAGGCCGAGTCACCCCTGACGATAGGCGCGGGCCGGTCCGTACACCAGACCCCGACTTGTGCCATGTGCCCCAAGTTGAGCATTGCGTCACCACCTTAACACTCTGCGTGTGTCGCCGGAGCACTGGTGCTGATGGTGCTCGTGGTGCACACTGGTGCCGACCGGACAGTTGACGCCCCCGCTGATCGAGGCCGCTGGGGAAGGTGAACCTCGAGCCTGGGAGGTCATGGTGTCCGTCACGACACGGGGCGTGGTCTACGTCCACTCCGCGCGGTCGGCGTTGTGCCCGCACGTCGAGTGGGCCGTCGGCGGCGTTCTCGGCGTGCCCGTACGCCTGTCCTGGACCCCACAGCAGGCTGCGGCCAGCACCCATCGCGCCGAGCTGTCCTGGCAGTCCGCCGCGGGCACCGCGGCTCGGCTCGCTTCGTCGCTGCGGGGCTGGTCCCACCTGCGCTTCGAGGTCACCGAGGAGCCGACCGCTGTCAGTGAGGGTGCGCGCTACGCCTACACCGAGGAGCTCGGTGTCTTCCACGCCGTCACGGGACTGCACGGGGATCTGATGATCCCGGAGGAGCGGCTGCGGGCCGCGACGCTCAAAGCGGCGCTGGGTCAGGTCACTCTCGAGCACGAGCTCGATCGGCTCCTCGGCAAGCCCTGGGACGACGAGCTGGAGACGTTCCGGCACGCCGGCGAGGGTGCGCCCGTGCGCTGGCTGCACCAGGTGGTCTGAGCCACAGCCACCGCCAAGTTGTCACCGGCACATGGTGTTAGAACACCGCGTGCCGGTGACAACTGTGCGGGGGAGCGGGTCAGTTGACGGTGACGGTCATGGCGGGTGTGGCCCGCTGCGATCCGTCGACACGTACGCGGAGCACGTTGGGTCCCGGTTGTCCGAGCGCGACCACCGTCGCAAAGGCGCCTCGGCGCCCGGTGCTGGTCGACACCGGGAACGCGGTCCAGCCCCCGGCCTCCCGGCGCTCGACCTGCAGCCGGGTGCCGGGGCCGACGCCCGCGACCCGGCCACGCAGCTGCACCTGCTCGAAGGTGTCGACCGTCCTCGGTGCAGCGGTGAGCGTGCCCGACTGCGTGGCGGGGCTCTTGGTGGTGGGGCTATTCGTGGTGGGGCTCTTGGTGGTGGGGGACCGCTCGGTCGGCTGCTTCGGCCTGCTCGCGCCGGACGGCTTGGCCGTCGACTTCGAGCGCGCAGACGGCGACTTCGAGGCCTGCGGTGCCGGGGTGGCGTCGTCGATGCCGGCGGCGCTCAGGGCACTCGTGCCGAGATAGGACAGCAGCAACCCGAGGGCGACACCGAACGCCAGCAGGCCCACCACGACGATGAGCGCCAGCCGGATCGGGTTGCCGCTGGGGTTGCGGTCCTCGTCGAAGCTCGGCACCCGGCCAGTGTGCCGCAGCCCTAGAGCGGGATGTTGCCGTGCCGGCCCCGCACCGGCCCGTCGGAGCGCTCGCTGCTCTTGTCGAGTGCCGCGGCCAGCGCCTGGGCAAGTGCGGTGCGGGTCCGGTCGGGTTCGACCACCTCGTCGACAACCCCGATCTCCGCGGCCCGCTCGACGCCCCCCGCGATCCGCTCGTGCTCCTCGGCCAGCTCGGCCTCCACCTGGGTGCGCACGTCGGGTGCGACATCGGCCAACCGCCGCCGGTGCAAGATGCGGATCGCCGCAACGGCCCCCATGACCGCGATCTGGGCGCCCGGCCAGGCGAAGACCTTGGTCGCACCGAGAGACCGGGCGTTCATGGCGATGTAGGCGCCGCCATACGCCTTGCGGGTCACCAGCGTGATGCGGGGGACCGTGGTCTCGGCGAACGCGTGCAGCAACTTGGCGCCGCGGCGCACGACGCCGTCCCACTCCTGGCCGACTCCGGGAAGGTAGCCGGGGACATCCACCACGACCAGTAGCGGCACCCCGAAGGCGTCGCACATGCGCACGAAGCGGGCCGCCTTTTCCGCCGAGGCCGAGTCGAGGCAACCGCCCAGGCGCAGCGGGTTGTTGGCGACGACGCCGACGCTGCGCCCGCCGAGCCGGCCCAACGTGGTGGTGATGTTGGGCGCCCACTTGGCGTGCAGCTCAAGCGCGCTGCCGGCGTCGAGGATCTCCTCGACCAGCGGGTGCACGTCGTACGCGCGGCGGATCGAGTCCGGCAGCACCGCGGCGAGATCGACATCGCGCACGCCGTCGGCGTCCAGGTGGCCGTGCGCACCGAGCAGGGAGGTCAGCCGGCGCGCCTTCTCGATCGCCTCCTCTTCGGAGTCGGTCAGCACGTGCACGACACCGGAGCGGCGCCCGTGCGGCTCCGGGCCGCCGAGGCGGGCCATGTCCACGTTCTCCCCGGTGACCGAGCGGACCACGTCCGGGCCGGTGACGAAGACTCGCCCCTCCGGCCCGAGGATCACGACGTCGGTCAGCGCCGGGCCGTACGCTGCGCCGCCCGCTGCCGGGCCGAGCACGACCGAGATCTGCGGGACGCGCCCCGAGGCGAGGGTCATCGCCTGGAAGATCAGCCCCACCGCATGCAGCGAGAGCACCCCCTCGGCCAGCCGGGCCCCGCCGGAGTGCCACAGGCCGATGATCGGGGCGCGGTCGGCGACGGCGCGCTCGTACGCCGCGACGACCACCTTGCAGCCGGCGTCCCCCATCGCACCGCCCATCACGGTCGCGTCGGAGCAGAACGCGACCGTGTGGGTGCCCTCGACGGTCCCAACGGCGGCAACCATGCCGGAGGTGTCGTCCGGAGTGATGAGCTCCATCGAGTCGCGGTCGAAGAAACTCCGCAACCGGGTGACCGGGTTGCGGGGATCTTGGTCGCGGGGCAGCTTGACGGGCTTTGCGGATGCGGTCGCTGTCATGAGGCGGTCCCGTCAGACGGATCGGAAGGCGAGGGCGACGTTGTGGCCGCCGAAGCCGAAGGAGTTGTTGAGCGCCGCCAGGTCGCCTGCGGGCAGGTCGCGGGGCTTGGTCGCGATGTCGAGGTTGACGGCCGCGTCCTGGTTGTCGAGGTTGATCGTCGGCGGCACCACCCGGTGGTGCAGCGCCAAGATGGTGGCGATCGACTCCAGCGCACCGGCCGCGCCCAGCAGGTGGCCGGTCATCGACTTGGTGGCTGTGACCACGATCTGGTCGACGGCGGCCCCGAGCGCGTTTCGGATGGCGAGCGCCTCGGTCACGTCGCCCTGCGGGGTGGACGTGGCGTGGGCGTTGATGTGGCGGATGTCGGCAGGCTCGAGCGCCGACTCGGCGAGCACACGCTGGATCGCGCGGGTCGCTCCGAGCCCCTCGGGGTCGGGCTGGGCGATGTCGTGGGAGTCGGCGGTGATGCCGGCACCGGCCACCTCGACGTACGTCCTGGCTCCGCGCGCCGCGGCGTGCTCGGCGGACTCCAGCACCAGTAGGCCGGCGCCCTCACCGAGCACGAAGCCGTCCCGGTCGACGTCCCAGGGGCGGGACGCCAGCTCGGGTTCGTCGTTGCGCTTCGACAGGGCCATCATGTTGCCGAAGGCTGCAATTGGCAGCGCGTGGACGGCTGCCTCCGTGCCGCCGGCCAGCACGACGTCTGCCCGCCCAAGGCGGATCATGTCGACCCCCAGCGCGATGCCCTCGTTGCCCGACGCGCAGGCCGACACTGGTGCGCTCACAGCCGCCTTCGCGCCGATGCGCAGCCCCACGTTGGCTGCGGCGCTGTTGGGCATCAGCATCGGAACCGCTAGGGGGGAAACCCGGCGGGGGCCCTTGGTGATCAGCGCGTCGTAGTTGGACAGCAGGGTCGTGATGCCGCCGATCCCAGTCGCGCAGACCACGGCAACCCGTTCGCGGTCCGGGCCGGCGTCGGCCTCGTCCGCGGCGGCCAGACCGCTGTCCGCCCAGGCCTCGAGTGCCGCGACCATCGCCAACTGGCCGGATCGGTCGAGCCGGCGGGCCTGCACCCGCTCCAGCACCTCGGACGGCTCGACCGCCACCTCACCGGCGATCCGGGTGTTCAGCTGGCCCGCCCAGTCGTGGGTCATCGCGGCGATGCCCGAGGTGCCGGCCAGCAGCGCCTCCCACGTGGTGGGGACGTTGCCGCCGACGGGGCTGGTTGTGCCGATACCGGTCACGACGACCGTGCGGGTCATGGGGTGCTCACCTCGGTTCGGGGTCGGGGTCGGGGTCGGGGTCGGGGTCGGGGTCGCGGGTCGCGGGTCAGGCGGCCTGGGCGCGCTCGATGAAGGCCACGGCGTCGCCGACGGTCTTGAGGTTCTTGACCTCGTCGTCGGGGATCTTGACGTCGAACTTCTCCTCGGCGGCGACGACGACCTCGACCATCGACAGCGAGTCC
>JBBSMN010000017.1:0-23808 GCA_038233135.1 Propionibacteriales bacterium | reverse complement strand
GCTTGGTAGCGCGCTTCGTTCGGGACGAAGAGGCCGCAGGTTCAAATCCTGTCAGCCCGACGCACGCACGAGGACCCCGCGACTGCTCTGTCACGGGGTCCTCGTCGTCACAACCGCCGTGCGGCAGGATGCAGCCCATGACCGCCGAGTTGCTGTGGCAGCCAGCATCCGACGCCCGTGAGACGACGCGCATCGGCGCGTTCATGCAAGACGTGCAGGTCCGCACGGGGCGCCGCTTCACCGACTATGCCGACCTGTGGCGGTGGTCGGTCGACGACCTCGACGGCTTCTGGCGTACGGTGCTGGACTTCTTCGACGTCCCGTACGACGGCGACGATTCCGTGGTGCTCGTCGAGCCGTCGATGCCCGGGGCGCGGTGGTTCCCCGGCCTGCGGCTCAACTACGCCGAGGTCCTGCTGAGACTGCCTGAGCGCGCTGACGACGACGTCGTGGTCGTCAGCGCCAGCCAGACCCGGACGACAGTCACGCTGACGGCGGCCGAGCTGCGCGACCATGTCGCCCGGGCCCGCGCCGGCCTGGTGCGCCTCGGGGTCGGCCGCGGCGACCGGGTCGCGGCGTACCTGCCCAACATCTCCGAGACATTGGTGCTGCTGCTGGCAAGCGCGAGCCTGGGGGCGGTCTTCTCCTCGTGCGCGCCGGAGTTCGGCACCCGCAGCGTGGTCGACCGGTGGAGCCAGATCGAACCGGTCGTGCTGGTGGCGGTGGACGGCTATCGGTACGGCGACAAGCCGGTCGACCGGCGCGAGCAGGTGGCAGCGATCCGGGCAGAGCTGCCGAGCCTGCGGCACGTGGTGCAGCTGGCGTACCTGGACCCGGACCAGGACCCGCCTGACGGCGACCTGAGTTGGAACGACCTGCTCGCCGAGCCGGCCGAGCCCGCCTACGACCGGCTGCCGTTCGACCACCCGCTGTACGTCCTCTACTCCTCGGGCACCACCGGCCTGCCGAAGGCGATCGTGCACGGGCACGGTGGCATCACCGTGGAGCACCTCAAGGCGCTCGGCCTGCAGATGGACCTCGGCCCGGCCGACCGCTTCTTCTGGTTCTCCACCACCGGGTGGATGATGTGGGACTACCTCGTGTCCGGTCTCGGCGTCGGCGCGACCGTCGTGCTCTTCGACGGGGACCCCGCCTGGCCGGGGCTCTCGGCGCTGTGGCGGCTGGCCGAGCAGCACGCCGTCACCTACTTCGGCACCAGCGCGCCGTTCCTGCTGGCCTCCCGCAAGGCGCGCCTGGTGCCCCGCGAGCTCGCGGACCTGTCCGCCGTGCGTGGGGTCGGCTCGACCGGTGCGCCGCTGCCATCCGAGGGCTTCACCTGGGTGTACGAGGCAGTCGGCCCGGACGTGCTGCTGTCAAGCTTCTCCGGCGGCACCGACGTGTGCACCGGGTTCCTCGGTGGGTCACCACTGCTGCCCGTGCATGCGGGCAGGATCGCCGGGCGCTGCCTGGGCTGCGCGGTGGAGGCGTACGACGCCGCGGGCCGGTCGGTCGTCGGCGAGCGGGGCGAGCTCGTGATCACGGCTCCGATGCCGTCGATGCCGGTGGGCTTGTGGGGGGATCCGGACGGCTCCCGCTACCGCGCGGCCTACTTCGAGGACTTCCCCGGCGTCTGGCGCCACGGTGACTGGATCGCGATCGACGAGGACGGCTCCTGCGTGCTGTCCGGTCGCAGTGACGCGACTCTCAACCGCGGCGGGGTGCGGCTGGGCACCGCGGAGTTCTACTCCGTGATCGAGGCCATGCCCGACATCGCCGACAGCCTGGTCGTACATCTGGAGGACGCCGAGGGCGGCGCCGGCCGGCTGCTGCTGTTCGTCGTGCTCGCCGACGGCGCCGGTCCGGACGGGCTGCGGCAGCGGGTGGCCCGCGAGCTGCGTACGCACCTGTCGCCGCGGCACGTGCCCGACGCCGTGCACGTCGTCGAGGCATTGCCGCGTACGTTGTCGGGCAAGAAGCTGGAAGTGCCGGTCAAGCGCATCCTGCTCGGCGTACCGGTCGACGAGGCGGCCGCCCGCGGCGCGCTGGCCAACCCCGAGTCGTTGGACGCCTTGGCCGCCTTCGCCGCCCCCTGACCGCCGAGTTGTCACCGGCACAATGCGTTAGAACGCACCGTGCCAGTGACAACTCGCGTCGGAGGCCGGGTCAGAGGCGGGCGGCGATGAGCTCGGCGATCTGCACCGTGTTCAAGGCGGCGCCCTTGCGCAGGTTGTCGCCGCTGACGAACAGGACCAGCCCACGGCCGCCGTCGACCGCCATGTCCTGCCGGATGCGGCCGACCAGGCTGGCGTCGCGGCCCGCCGCCTGCAGCGGTGTGGGCACCTCGACCAGCTCGACCCCGGGCGCCGACGCGAGCAGCTGCGACGCCCTGGACACCGTGAGCGCCCGCTCGAACTCGACGTTCAGCGACAGCGAGTGTCCGGTGAAGACCGGCACGCGTACGCACGTACCAGACACCCGCAGGTCGGGCAGGTCGAGGATCTTGCGCGACTCGTTGCGCAGCTTCTGCTCCTCGTTGGTCTCAAAGCTGCCGTCGTCGACGACCGAGCCGGCCATCGGCAACACGTTGAACGCGATCGGCGCGACGTACATCCGCGGGCTGGGGAACGGCACCGCGGAGCCGTCGTGGGTCAGCTCGGCGGCCCGGTCGACGACCTGGCGGACCTGCTTGTCGAGCTCGTCGACACCGGCCAACCCGCTGCCGGACACCGCCTGGTAGGTCGATGCGGTCATCCGGACCAGCCCGGCCTCGTCGTTCAGCACCTTGAGGACGGGCATCGCGGCCATCGTGGTGCAGTTGGGGTTGGCGATGATGCGTGCCGCACCCGGCGCCAGAACGGAGTCGATGGCACCGGGGTTGACCTCGCTGACGACCAGCGGGATGGCTGGGTCCTGCCGGAACGCCGACGAGTTGTCGATGACCACGGCTCCGGCGGCGGCGAACCGTGGTGCCTGGACCCGCGAGGTGGCCGCCCCCGCGGAGAACAGCGCGACGTCGAGCCCGGAGGGGTCGGCGGTCTCGGCATCCTCCACGATGACGTCTGCGGCACCGGTGCCGATGCCCGGCAGCCAGCGGCCGGCGGAGCGCGCGGAGGCGAAGTAGCGGACCTGGTCGACCGGCAGTGCCCGCTCGTCCAGCAGCCGCCGCATGACGGCGCCGACCTGCCCGGTGGCGCCGACGACGCCGACCCGCAGCCCCTCTGGGCGGGGGCTCATCGGCCCGACCCGCCGTAGACGACCGCCTCGACCTCGTCGGAGTCGAGCTCGAAGGCAGCGTGCGCTGCGGCGACCGCGTCGTCGACCTGCTCCTGGTCCACGACCACGGAGATCCGGATCTCGGAGGTGGAGATCATCTCGATGTTGACGCCTGCGGCCGCTAGTGCGGTGAAGAAGCGCGCCGTCACGCCGGGGTGGCTGCGCATCCCTGCCCCGACGAGCGAGACCTTGCCGATGCGGTCGTCGAACAGCAGCTGCTCGTAGCCCACCTCGTCGCGCAGGCTCGCCAGCGCGGTCATGGCCACCGGCCCGTCCGAACGCGGCAGGGTGAACGAGATGTCGGTGCGCCCGGTCGCCGCTGCGGAGACGTTCTGCACGATCATGTCGAGGTTGATCTGCGCCGAGGCCAGGGCGTCGAAGATGCGCGCCGCCTCGCCGACCTTGTCGGGAACCCCGACGAGGGTCACCTTGGCCTCGCTGCGGTCGTGGGCCACTCCGGTGATGATGGCCTGCTCCACGGTCCCTCCTGGGATGTGCTCTGGTCGGTCGGTGACCCATGTGCCGGGCCGGTTGGAGAAGCTTGAGCGTACGTGGATGGGCAGCTGGTGCTGCCGGGCATACTCCACGCAGCGCAGGTGCAAGATCTTGGCCCCGCAGGCAGCCATCTCGAGCATCTCCTCGGTCGAGATGGTCGCCAGCCGGTGCGCGGTGGGAACGATGCGCGGGTCGGCGGTGTAGACACCGTCGACGTCGCTGTAGATCTCGCACACCTCGGCGCCAAGCGCGGCGGCCAGGGCGACCGCGGTGGTGTCCGACCCGCCGCGCCCTAGCGTGGTGATGTCCTTGCTGACCTGGCTGACGCCCTGGAAGCCGGCGACGATGGCGATGGCCCCCGCGGCGAGCGCCTGCTCGATGCGCCCGGGGGTGACGTCGATGATCTTGGCCTTGCCGTGCGAGGAGTCGGTGATCACCCCGGCCTGCGAGCCGGTGAACGACCGGGCCTGATGGCCGAGGTTGCCGATCGCCATCGCCAGCAGGGCCATCGAGATGCGCTCCCCGGCGGTGAGCAGCATGTCCAGCTCGCGGCCCGGCGGCAGCGGCGACACGTCACGCGCCAGGTCGTAGAGCTCGTCAGTGGTGTCGCCCATGGCGGACACCACGACAACGACGTCGGCGCCGCCCTTGCGGGTGGTGGCGATGCGCTGGGCCACCCGCTTGATGCCGGCCGCGTCGGCGACCGAGGAGCCCCCGTACTTCTGCACGACGATGCCCACGAGTCTCCTTCGAATCGGTGCCGTACGCGGCGAGGAGTCTATCGAGCCTGCCGCCCGCGAGACGCCGCCGTCAGCCGGTCTCGGTCTCCAGCTGGTCGGCGACCGCGATCCGCTCCATCTCGATGGTGGCGTTGCGGTCCTCGTCGAGCCGGTCGTGCGCAACCACCGACTGCAGCGCACGCAGCACCGCGCTGGCCTCCGAACCCCACGAGGAGACGTAGCTGAACTGCCACCACCACAGCGCCTCGGCCGCGCGGCCGGCCCGATGATGCGCCAACCCGTGCACCAGTCGCTCGGCAATCGCCGTCACGTCGTCGGAGATGCGGCTAGGCACCAGATCGGGCGCTTCGGCGTACGGGTCGAACACCTCGACGTACTCGTCGGCGGCGCCCAACAGCTCCGCCAGCTCCTCACGGATGTGGTCGACGTCGGGGTCGGGACCGGTCTCCGCTTCGTACTGCTCGCTCGGGACCAGATCGGTCATCACCCCAAGCCGTGCGCCGGCGAGCAGCAGCTGGCTCACCTCGAGCAGCAACAGCGGCACCGCGGTGGCTGCGTTGCCCCGGTGGGCGAGCTCGCGCACCGCGATCAGGAAGCTCGCCACCTGGTCTGCGACGCCCTGCGCCAGGTCCTCGAGGTCGCTCGGGAGGTCCTCGGCCGCGCTCGTCGCATCGTCAGTCATCGACATTGCGCCTCCCTTCAAATGCCCGACCCAGCGTGATCTCGTCGGCATACTCGAGATCGCCCCCGACCGGCAGTCCACTTGCCAGCCGCGTCACGCGCAACCCTAGCGGCCGCAGCATCCGGGTGAGATAGGTCGCAGTGGCCTCTCCCTCGAGGTTGGGATCGGTGGCCAAGATGACCTCGGTGACCGCCCCGTCGGCCAGCCGGGTCATCAGCTCGCGGACCCGCAGCTGGTCGGGTCCGACACCGTCGATCGGTGAGATCGCCCCGCCGAGGACGTGGTAGCGGCCGCGAAACTCGCGGGTCCGCTCGATGGCCACGACGTCCTTGGACTCCTCGACAACACACAACACGGCGGGGTCGCGCCTGGTGTCGCGGCAGATCCGGCACTGCTCGGCCTCGGCGACGTTGCCGCACACCGAGCAGAACCGCACTTTGTCCTTGACCTCGATCAGGACGTGAGCCAGCCGCTTGACGTCGACGGGATCGGCGTCGAGCAGGTGGAACGCGATGCGCTGCGCGCCCTTCGGGCCGACCCCGGGCAGCTGGCCGAGCTCGTCGATGAGGTCTTGGACGACACCTTCGTACACCGCAATGGACCGATCGACTCAGAAGCCGGGTGGCCGCTGCGCCTGGCCGCCCTCGTCCAGCTCGGGAGGGGCACCGCCGCCGAGGGCGTCGCCGAGCTCGCCCAGCCCCTCGAGGCCGCCCGCCATCGGACCCAGCCGCTCTGCGGCGAGCTGCTCGGCGCTCTCGGTCGCGTCCCGAACGGCGGCGACGACCATGTCGCCGAGGGTCTCGGCGTCGTCGGGGTCACACGCCTCGGGCTTGATCGTCACCGACACCAGCTCACCGGTGCCGGTGACGGTGGCGGTGACCAGCCCGCTCGCCGCCGAACCCGACACGTGTGTCTCGGCCAGGGTTTCCTGGGCGGCGACCAGCTGTGCTTGCAGCTGCTGGGCCTGCGCCAACAGCGCGGACATGTCGGGGGTGCCACTGGGGAACACGGGTCACTCCTGGGTTATTGGGGCACCCGACCGGTGTCGGGCGCTGCCGCGGACGTCCGTCCACGACCGGCTACAGCCACGAGCCTAGGGGGACGGACCGACAGGGGTCATCGATCGTGGGCGATCTCCTCGATCACCGTCGCCCCCAGCTCGCGCGTGAGCAGCTCCTGGGTGTCGGCGCCCGCCGCGACATCGACGTCTGGGTCATCGGGGGAGGCGTCAGCATCAGGCCCGTCACCGCTCGACCCGTCACCGCTCGGGCCGTCACCGCTCGTACGTGCCGGCGGGGGGTCGGCCGGACGTGCGCGCACCGACCGCTCGGTGGCTGGCGGGTTCCGCGGCGCGGCAGGGGCTGCTCGACCGGGTGAGGACTGCGACGGCGCGGCCGGGTCGACGATCGCCCGCACCTGCCAGTCGCCGAGCAACACCTTCGAGAGCGACGCCGCGACCGGTTGCTCACGGCCCTGGAACTGTGCCAGCAACCCGGGCGTGCTGAACCCGAGCGTCACGACCCCGGGCTCAGCCGCGACCACCTGAGCGTTCTGGCCGACCAGCGACCAGACGTACCGCGAGCCACGGAGGTCGTCGAGCACGTCGCCCCACAGGGTACGTACTTGATGCAGCTCGTTGCCCACCTCGGCTGCACCGCTCGACGAGCTGGTCGAGCGGTCGGGCGCGGTCGGGTCAGGCTGGGCTGCCGGCTGTGAAGCCTCTTCGGCTGACGGCTCAGGTGCCGCCGCCGGCTCCGTCGGCCGCTCCACCGGTTGCTGGACCGGCTGCTGGACTGGGTCGGGCTCGGGACGGGCGGCCGCAGCCGTTGCCGACTCGACGGCCGGCGCCGCGACCGATGCCGGAGCCCCGACCGATGCCGGCGCCGCGACCGTCATCCGGCGTTCGAGCCGGTCGAGGCGGGCCTGCACCCCGAGGGAGTCATCGTCGGCCGCGGGGAGGAGCACGCGGGCGCACATGATCTCGAGAAGCAGCCGCGGCGCAGTCGGACCCTTGAGGTCGGCGAGCGTCGCGGCGACGACCTCGGCCGACCGCACCAGGTCGGCAGCACCGAAGCGGGCGGCCTGGCTGGCCAGCCGCTCGGCCTGGTCGACCGTCACGTCGAGCAGGCGCTCGCCGGCGCTCGGCAGGTGCGACAGCACCAGCAGGTCGCGGAACCGTTGCAGCAGGTCCTCCACGAAGCGGCGCGGCTCCCGACCACCCTCGACGACCTGGTCGACCAGGGAGAACACTCCCCCACCGTCACCGGCGGCAAAAGCGTCGACCACTGCGTCGATGAGGCTCGCCGGCGTGTATCCGAGCAGCGCCGTGGCCAGCTCGTAGGTCACCCCGCCGGTGCCCGAGCCGCCGATGAGCTGGTCGAGCACGCTGAGTGAGTCGCGGACCGACCCGGCGCCGGCGCGGACCACCAGCGGCAGCGCCTGGGGCTCGATCGCGACGCTCTCCCACTCGCACACCCGAGCCAGGTAGTCGGCGAGCAGCCGCGGCGGCAACAGGCGGAACGGGTAGTGATGTGTGCGGGACCGGATCGTTCCGATGACCCTGTCCGGCTCGGTGGTGGCGAAGATGAACTTGACGTGCGGCGGCGGCTCCTCGACGACCTTCAGCAGGGCGTTGAATCCCTGCGGGGACACCATGTGCGCCTCGTCGATCACGTACACCTTGAAACGGCTGGTCATGGGGGCGAACGCGGCGCGCTCGCGCAGCTCGCGGGTGTCGTCGACGCCTCCGTGGCTGGCCGCGTCGATCTCGATGACGTCGAGGCTGCCGGCACCGTCGCGGGCGAGGTCTCGGCAGCTCTGACACACCCCGCACGGCTCGGCGACCGGGAACTGCTCGCAGTTGAGGGTGCGCGCGAGGATGCGGGCGCTGGTGGTCTTGCCGCAGCCGCGGGGGCCCGAGAACAGGTATGCATGGTGGACGCGGTTGTCGGACAGCGCCTGCCGCAGCGGGCCGGTCACGTGGTCCTGCCCGAGGACCTCGGCGAAGGCCTCAGGCCGGTAGCGGCGGTACAGCGCGAGCGGGGCGTCCACGACCGCACCATAGTCGCGGCTCCGGACAGCCGGAGCCCGGAGGATGCCAAGACCCCTCGCGTACCCGGCAGGGCCTGCTTACCCTTGCTGCCTTCCGGCCCTGGGGGAGTTGGGCGGGTTGCCGCCACGCGAGGGGCTGCGGACATCGTACGGGGGCACGACTGCGTCTGGCCGCGGCGGGCCGCTACCCTCTGCGGCGGAGGATTCGCCTAGTGGCCTATGGCGCTCGCTTGGAAAGCGGGTTGGGTGCAAGCCCTCAGGGGTTCGAATCCCCTATCCTCCGCCACCGTTTGAAGTGCGTCCACGAGCTCGGTCTCCTCCGCGTACAGCACCTTGCTGGCTGAGCAAGAGGCCGGCATCGGCGCCTTCTACGTGCTCGTCGCCGAGGATGGCTCGGTGCTGGGCCGGTTCAACCTGTTCTTCGCCGACGACGGCACCGCGGAGCTCGGCTACCGGGTCGCGCAGCACGTCGCCGGCCGTGGCGTGGCGACGGCGACCGTCCGGGAACTGTGCCGGCTGGCGGCGGCGCGGCACGGGATGCGCACACTGCGGGCGGCCACCGCCCGGGACAATGCCGCTTCCCGGCAGGTGCTGACCAAGGCCAGTTTCATCCCCGTTGGCCAGGCCGACCCTTCGGACCTCGGCGGGAAGCTTGATACGAGCGTGACCTAGGCCAGTGACGATTGGGCCGCGCTTCTGCGGCACCGTGACCGCTTTTGACCAGCGACCCTCGGTGTCAGTCCGAACAGTCGACCGAGACTGCGAGGGCCGTGCAGACCTCCCGCATACGCGCATCCGCCAATCGCCCCAGCCGGTTGACGAGCACGACGACCGACACGCTCTCGATCGAGTCCAGGTTGACAGCGGACAGCTTGGGCACCGGATCGGCGCCGGGCTCGAGAACGACCTCGCTCGCCAGGCCGCGGATGGTTGTGGTGCAGGGCGCGACCAGGGCGCGGCGGAGGCGCGGGATCGCGGCTTCACGAGACAGCACGACGACCGGGCGCCGACCGATCTCGGCGATCTCGCACCACCAGACCTCACCCCGCGACGGCAGTGCGCTCACGGTGCAGCTGCATGCCGTCGAAACGACGCAAGGTCGCCCCACTCGTCCGGCTCGTCGATGGGGTGCTCGTCGTACGCCTCGTAACTGCGATCGACCTCCGCGGAACGGTGTCGAGTCAGCAGGGCTAGTAGCGCCTCGTCGATGAGAGCAGCGTCGGTGGTCCCGGCCCGCCTCGCTCTGGCGGTGGCGAGGAGTTGGCCGTCCACGGTGGTGCTCAGCCGTGTTCGATTCATGGCATGAGTATGCCACCACGCTGGGGGGACGTCACGGACGGACGGGCTGGCCCGCCCTGTCAGGCGTCGGCAGCTTCCGCAGCAAGGAGTCGAGACCAGTTCCGGACGATCGGCTGCCGGCTCGTCGCAGCACCGCCTAGTCTGCTGGAGTGCCGAGCGATCTCAGCCCCACCGCGCGGGCTCTGCGTACTCTCGAGATCCTCCAGACGCGGCCCGTCACGACGGCTGACCAGCTCGCCGAGAGGTTGGGCGTCTCGGAGCGGGCCGCGCGTCGCTACATCGAGATCCTCCGAGAGGCGGACATCCCGGTCGAGTCAGCGCGAGGACCGTACGGCGGCTACCGGCTTGGGGTCGGGGTGAGGCTGCCCCCGGTCTTCTTCACCGAGGCCGAGGCACTCGGTCTGGTCATGGCGGTGCTCGACGGCCAACCGGCAGCCTGCGACGACAACGACCTCGTCGGCTCCGCCCTGGGCAAGGTCGTCCGCGCACTGCCAGCCCGCGTCTCCCGAGAGGCCACCGCACTGCGAGAGCACGCGTCGGCTGCGCCCGACCGGCGTTCGACCCGTCCAGACCCGACCACCACGAGCGCACTCATCGGCGCCGTTGCGGGCCGCCGGCGCGTGCAGGTCACCTATCGCAGCGAATCCGGCAACGAGTGGGAGGCGGACGTGGACCCCTGGGCGGTCGTCGTCCGCTACGGTCGCTGGTACCTCCTGTGTCACTCCCACCGCGCAGACGCGATCCGCACGTACCGCGTGGACCGGATCCGCGCGGTCCACCAGACCGCGCACCATTTCGATCCTCCCGACCTCACGGACCCGGTGACGGCGCTGGAAGAGAACCTGGCCGTCGGGTGGGAGTTCCCGACCCGCGTGGTGTTCGACGCTCCGCTGGCTGACGTGGCGCCGTGGATCCGGCCACCCATGGGACGACTCGAACCGCTGGGCGACCGGTGCGTGCTCGTCGGCAGCACGAGCAATCCGGCGATGTACGCAAACGAGTGGCTGGCAGGCGTGCCGTTCGACTTCCGCATCGACGGCGGTCCACAGCTCCGTGCCGCTGTCGCAACGGCCGCCTCGCGATTCGCTGCCGCTGTGGCTGACTAGCTCAGGCGCGCGTCTCGGGAGGGGTGGGCGCCGACCTCTTCTAGTATTGCCCGGTGATCTTCAAACGGGTGGGCCATGGGCGTCCCTACCCCGACCACGGGCTGAGCACCAAGCAGTGGGCACAGCTGCCGCCGCACCAGGTCCGGCTGGACCAGCTCGTCACCACCAAGGACACCCTCGATCTGGCCACCCTGCTCGACTCAGACTCGACGTTCTACGGCGACCTGTTCCCCCATGTCGTCAGCTGGGAGGGCGACTACTACCTCGAGGAGGGCCTGCACCGGGCCCTCCGCGCCGCGTTGCAGCAGCGGACGGTGCTGCATGCGCGGGTGCACCCGGTCGCCGGCGACCGGAGAAGCCGGTGAGGTGGCGCACCACGATCACGATGCTGCTCCTGATCCTGCTGGTCGTCGGTGCCGGCTGGTACGGGTACAACCAGTTGGTGGCGCCGGCAGATCCGACCGACAACTCCTCACGGTGCACCGAGAAGCAGATCGCCAAGGACGGGCAACTGCGCGCCGGCGAGGTGACGGTCAACGTCTACAACGCCGGAGACCTCTCCGGGCTGGCCGGCAAGACGCTATCCACCTTCCAGCGGCGCGGCTTCCGCCCGGGGGTGTCGGAGAACGCGCCCGGCCGGCTCAAGGTACGCAAGGCTGTCATCTACGGCTCGAAGGCCAACCAAGCAGACGTACGCCTCGTGCGCAAACAGTTCCGCGACAAGGTGCGGGTGGTGCGCCGACCGAACCTCGCCGAGGGGGTCGACGTCGTGGTGGGAACGCAGTTCGGCGGCATCAGCCGCAAGGCGCCCACGTCGCTGAAGATCAAGGCGAAGAAGAACGCCTGCAAGAAGTCGGCTGGCAGGCGCTGACCGAGCCAGCCACCAGGCGAACGGCTCAGTCCGCACGCCTCGGCGTGCCGTCGCCCGGTGAGCGATGGCTCCATCCGGCCAGCCGCCCGTGCTCGGCCACCGCCCGCAACCGCACCTCGGTCGCCGTGCGTGTGGTGCGCGGGCAGACCACCAGCATCTCGTCGCCGACAGCCAGCCGCGTGCTGGGACCCGGCACGAAGGACTCCGCCCCACGTACGACGAGCGACACCGAGGTGCCGGTCGGCAGCCGCAGCTCACCCACCTCCACACCGTGCAGCCGCGACAGTGGGGCCACCCGGACGTGCAGCAGGTCGGCGGCGATGCCCTCCAGCGGCGCGGCCTCGACCTCGAGGTCACGTGGGGCCTCCTTGGTCGACACGCCGAGCCGGTCGGCGGCCCACGGCAGCGTCGGGCCCTGCAGCAAGGTGTAGACGACGACGAGCACGATCACCAGGTCGAAGAGGTCCGTCGCACCCGGCACCCCCGCGGCCAGCGGGATCGTCGTCAGCACGATCGGCACCGCGCCGCGCAGCCCCGCCCACGACAGGAACGCCTGCTCACGCCACGGCACGCCGAGTGGCAGTCCGCAGGCTGCGACCGACAGGGGGCGTGCCACGACGGTCAGGACGGCGCCGGCCAGCAGCCCCGCCCCGACGTGCCACCAGGTCAACCGCTCCGGCGAAGCCAGCAGGCCCAACATGATGAACAGCCCGATCTGCGCCAGCCAGCCAACCCCCTCGGCGAACGAACGGGTGGCCGCACGGTGCGGCAAGGCGGCGTTGCCGAGCACCAGCGCCGCGACGTAGACCGCGGCGAAACCGCTGCTGTGCACCACGATCGCCGCACCGTACGAGACGACGCACAGTGACAGCACGGCCAACGGGTACAGCCCCGACGACGGCAGGGCGGCCCGAGCAAGCAGCCGGGCGCCTGCCCAGCCCAGCACGAAGCCGACGGCCCCGCCAAGGACCAGCTCGATCACCACGACGGCGAGCACGTAGTACCACGGGTGCTCGGCCGCCTCGCCCGTGCTGACCATGACGACCAGGAGCAGGGTGGGTGCGTCGTTGAGCCCGCTCTCGGCCTCCAGCGTCGCCCGCACCCGCGACAACATGGGGACCCGGCGCAGCACCGAGAACACCGCCGCGGAGTCGGTGGGCGCGGTCACCGCACCGAGCAGCACCGCGAGCTGCCAGTCGAGGTCGAGGACGAAACGGGCCAGCAGCGTCATCACGGTGATGCCGATGGCGACGCCGACGGTGCTGAGCAGCACGCCCAGCGGCATCACGGGCCGGACCTCGGACCAGCGGGTGGTCAGGCCGCCCTCGGCGAGGATGAGCACGAGACCGACGATCGCCAGCACGAACGCGAGGTCGGCGTCGGCGAACTCGATGCCGATGACCGACTCGCCGAGGAGCACGCCGATCGCCAGATAGACCAGCAGGCTCGGCAGTCCGGCACGGGCGCTGACGCGTACGGCGAGGATCGCCGCGAGCAGGACCGCCGCTCCCACCAGCAGGAGGCTGCCGATCTCGTCGCCCTGCACGTGCCGCCTCCCGAGTCCGTGCGAGCACCCAGACTAAGGGTCGTCGGCACTCCGGCAGGTGGCCCGGAGATCAGCTCCGGGACCGGAGGCCGGAAACAAGCAGTGGCGGTGGCGGTGGGATTTGAACCCACGGTGGGCGCGAACCCACACACGCTTTCGAGGCGTGCTCCTTAGGCCACTCGGACACGCCACCGCGCAGAAGGGTACCGGACGGGCGTCGCCCGGCGTGCACGCTCGTGCCTCAGCGGGATGCGGATGCGCTAGTTTGGCGGATCGCGTTTGATGACCGTTGGACGGAGCGCTCATGCAGCACGACGTGGTTGTCGGAGTTGACACCAGTGACACGAGCAGAAGGGCGGTGGAGTACGCCTGCCGACTCGGTCACCCGGGTGACCACCCAACCCTGCTGCTGTGCCACGTGATCCACTGGTCGCCGTACTCGTTCACCACGCCATACGAGAACGAGACCCGCCCGGTCCGGAAGGCCGAGGAGGTCGAGGCCGCCGAGACCCAGGTGCTCAAGCCGCTGCTCGACCTGGCCGGGGAGCACGGCGTGTCGGCCGAGTCGATGGTTCGACACGGCGACCCCGCCGAGATGCTGATCCAGATCGTCTCCGAGGTCGGCGCCATAGCCGTGATCGTCGGTCGTACCGGCGACTCCCGGATGAAGAGCCGGGTCTTCGGGACGTTGCCCAGCCACCTCGTGCAGGAGTGCCCGGTCCCCGTGACCGTCGTCCCCTGAGCACGCCGCCGTACGGCTCCCTGTTCTTCAGCCTCGACAACGTCGTTCCCGGCCGCGGTCATGCCGTGCGACTCTGCTCCGGTCGAAATTGGCGGTGCGGATGGGAAGGGGTTCCATGTTGGCAGTTGTCGAGAGTTCTGTCGGCTTGGGCGAGGAGCCGCTCAGCGTCGCCAAGGGCTCCTGACGCTCGCGGCCACCGTTGCCCGATGACGGTCGCGTGTACCGGCGGTGGGCCGGGGTCGTCGGGCTGGGTCGGCGACAGGATGACGGTCGCGGTGAGCCGCAGGAGGCGTACACCGAGCACACGCGCGAGGACATGAGCCTCGACGACGGTTCCGTCTGCCAAGGTCCGGTCAGATCGTGGCGTCCTCAGCATCGTCGGGACCG
Organism: Propionibacteriales bacterium; assembly: GCA_038233135.1. Taxonomy (GTDB): domain Bacteria; phylum Actinomycetota; class Actinomycetes; order Propionibacteriales; family Nocardioidaceae; genus JACCVL01. The sequence goes on along the minus strand of JBBSMN010000017.1, from coordinate 9,616 downwards.
GAGTCGTGGTCCGTGCTATAGGTTCGAAGCCTCTTCGCCGCCAGGTGTGCCGCTGCCATGATCTGCTCATATCGTTCGCGTCCCGCCTTGCTGCCGAGCACGTATCCGATCCCGAACACCGCCATCGTTTTGAGCTTCACGAATTCTGCTTGCGCCGCAGTGCCGAAACCGCGCTGCTGGCAGCCGACAGGGTAGCCACTGCCAGGACCGCAGACACGCTTCGCCGCACCACGGGGTTGTGGGTGACCTGGTCTGTTGCCTTCTCCCACTTGCTCTTGCGGTGCCAGAACTTCATAAGATGTCCTCCATCGTGATCAGAGCCGCTGTTTTGATGCGCGTCTGATGGCATCAACGAGTTGCGTTTTCGTCTTGGCCGAGTGGCCATCGATGCCGAGGGAGACCGCCAACTCCTCCAACTCTGCCTTGGTCAGTCCGGGTAGGTTCGGGGGGATGTCGTGGTCCTTCTCAGCCTCCACCGCTGCTGCCGCCTCGTCGGCGACGCTGACTTGCATCTCGACTGCTTTGTTGACGGCGTCGTCGTACGAGTCGCCGTCGTCGTTGGCTCGATCCATCAACTGTTTCGCCTGTTCGCGCGCATGCTCGGCGGCTTCTTGGGCCGACTGTGCGGCTTGGTCTGCCAGTTCGCGTGCGTGCGCCATCTGCTGGTGTGCGTCCTGGATTTGTGCGCGAGCCTGCTCGGCCGCCTGCTCGGCGGACTCGTTGGCGCGCGTGGTCTGCGCCTCAGACTTGGCGCGCTGCCGGTCCACTGCCTTCTGGGCTTTACGCTCGGCGTCGGCTCGTTCCTGCTGGACCATCTCGTCGGCGCGAGTTTGAGCCGTGTCGACACGGCGCTTTGTCTCGCGTTTGCCTTCACGTTCTGTCTCGGCAATCGCCTTGTCCGCATTCTCGCGCATCTGTTTCGCGTGCTCCGCCTGGGCACTAGCGGCCTCGGCCTGGGCTAGAGCGTCCTGCTCGGCCTGCCGTGCCTGCTCGACAGCGGCTTCGGCGCGCTGCAACCTTGCCTCGACCGACTCGACACCCGGGACGTTGTCGGCAACCGTGGCTTTCGCTCGCCTGGCCTGGTCGACCGCCGAGTCTCGCGCTTTCGCTCCTGAACTTCCGGCTGTCTCAACAGCGGACTCGGGCGCATCCAGTACCTTGGACAACAGCCATGCGGCGTTGCTCGGCGCATCCTTCAGACCGCCCATCGTGCGGGACGAACCCGCACGGATCTTCTCGAATCTGGTCATGGACCGTTCTCCTGTCTACGGATGGCGTCGAGGGTGTCTGGCCTCAAAGGCAACCACGCCCGTGTACGCCGTGACGTCATCCCGACATGACGGGGCGGTTGGCTCACTGAACCACGGCCCGCCACTGCCCGCAAGGCAGCGGCGTCCGGGCTGCCCCCGATCTCGTTGCCAGCGATGCGTGTTGCTTCGCGCGCGTGATCACGCTCACCAATCCTTCGACCCCCTGGCCAGCCAGGCGACCCCACCGGCGGAAGGTCGGCGAGCGGCCCTCACGGGGGTTGCGAGTCGAGCGGGCGGGCAACGTGTCGGGGCGGTCAGTGTGCGCGGCGGTTGGCGAAGAAGTCGCGCAGCATCGCCGACGCCTCGTCGGCACGTACGCCGGCGACGACCTCCGGGCGGTGGTTGAGCCGGCGGTCGCGCACCACATCCCACAGCGAGCCGACCGCGCCCGCTTTCGCATCGAAGGCGCCGAACACCAGTCGCTCGGCACGCGCCAGCACCACGGCACCGGCACACATCGTGCACGGCTCGAGGGTCACCAGCAGGGTGCAGCCGTCCAGCCGCCACCGGCCGAGGTGGGCCGCCGCCGCTCGCAGGGCCACCACCTCGGCATGACCAGTCGGGTCGGCGTCACGCTCGCGGGTGTTGTGACCAGCACCGATGACGTGTCCCGTCGCGTCGACGACGACCGCGCCAACCGGTACGTCGTCGCTGGCCAGCGCTTCGGTGGCAATGTCCAGGGCTCGTCCCATCGCCTGGTGCCAGACCTCGGATGCGCCCGTACGCGCGCTCAGACCGCCGCCTTGTCGATGGCCAACTCGAACTGCTCGCCGAAGCCCAACCGGTGCGCCACGTCGGACAGCACCTCGTCGGGGTAGAGCTCGGGATCGTCGCAGAGCACCGCCATGTCCATGGCGGACACGCCGAGGTCAGCCAGGATGTCGAGCTGGCCGGCCGGCTGCGGGTCGTCCTCGTCGTCGGGCTCGGGCAGGTCGAGCGCATCGACGACATCGGAGGCGAGCGGCCAGTCGGTGGCGGCCGTCACGTCAGACAGCAACACCTGCTCGTGCGGGCCGAGCACGCGGACCAGCACGAAGAAGTCCTCGTCGATCGACACCATGCCGATGGTGCCGCTCTCGCTGGGCAGCGGGCGCAGCGCCGCAACGAGGGAGTTGAGGTCGGCGCCCGCGCGTTGCGGCACGGGCTGCACCTGCCAGGCACCGTCCTCGCGGAGTGCGGCCAGCACGAAGTCAACGCCGTCCTGGGACATGTCGCCTCCTCTGCTCCGGGTGCCGGGCGGGACCACTGGCGTGGACCCGCTTTAACGATGGTGGCAGAGCGCACCCCCGGTCGGTAGTCCGTACGGCGTGGCGATTGCTCGATCTCGCCCACTAGCGTGGGGCTTCATGCGGATCCACGTCGCCGATCACCCGCTCGTTGCACACAAGCTGACGCTGCTGCGCGACGAGCGTACCAAGTCGCCGACCTTCCGACGGCTGGCCGACGAGCTGGTGACGTTGCTGGCCTACGAGGCGACCCGCGACGTACGCACCGAGCCCCGCACGGTGCAGACACCGGTCGCCGAGGCCGCCGGCGTGCGGCTGTCGGCGCCGCGCCCGCTGGTGGTGCCCATCCTGCGAGCGGGCCTGGGGATGCTCGAGGGGATGCAGCGGCTGCTGCCCACCGCCGAGGTCGGCTTCCTGGGGATGATCCGGGACGAGGAGACCCTGGCCGCCTCGACGTACGCCGAGCGGCTGCCACCGGACCTGGCCGGGCGCCAGTGCTACCTGCTCGACCCGATGTTGGCCACCGGCGGGACCCTGGCGGCGGCGATCGACTTCCTGGTTGCCCGGGGCGCCGACCAGATCACCGCCGTCTGCCTGCTCGCGGCGCCCGAGGGCATCGACCGGGTGGAACGCGAGCTGACCGCCCGCGATGTGCCTGTCACCCTGGTCACGGCGGCCGTCGATGAGCGCCTCAATGACGTGGGCTACATCGTGCCGGGGCTGGGTGACGCCGGCGACCGGTTGTACGGGGTCGCGGGCTGACCGGCCGGGCGTAGCTGGGCGGCGAGCCGTCGCGCCGGGCCGCTAGAGCGACTTGACCGCGTTGAGCAGCTTGCCCATCGTCTGCTTGGCGTCGCCGAACAGCAGGTTGGTGTGCGGCTCGAACAGCAGCTCGTTCTCGATGCCGGCGAACCCGGGCCGCATCGATCGTTTCATGAAGACCACCTGTTGGGCCTGGTCGGCGTTGAGGATCGGCATCCCGTAGATCGGGGCGCCGGGTGTGGTCCGCGCCGCGGGGTTGACCACGTCGTTGGCGCCGACAACGAGCACCACGTCGGCCTGCTTGAACTCGCCGTTGATGTCGTCCATCTCCTTGAGCTGCTCGTACGGCACCTGCGCCTCGGCGAGCAGGACGTTCATGTGCCCAGGCATCCGCCCGGCGACCGGGTGGATGGCGTAGTCCACCTGGACGCCCCGCTCGGCGAGCACGTCCACCAGCTCGCGCAGGGTGTGCTGGGCCTGGGCGACGGCGAGGCCGTAGCCGGGCACGATGATGACCCGCTGGGCGTAGCCGAGCAGGATCGCGACGTCCTCGGGCCCGGTGGCGCGTACGGGCCGGTCGCTGGCCTCGCCGGCGCCCAGGGTCGACCCGCCCTTCAGCGCCCCGAACAGCGTGTTGGCGAGCGAGCGGCCCATCGCGGTCGCCATCATCCGGGTCAGCAAGGTCCCGGCCGCGCCCACCAGCGTGCCCGCGACCAGCAGCAGCGTGTTGCCGAGAACGTAGCCGCCGGCAGCCACGCTCAAGCCGGTGAAGGCGTTGAGCAATGAGATCACGATCGGTACGTCGGCGCCCCCCACCGGCAGCACCAGCAGCACGCCCAGCAGCAGACCGAGAAGGGCCATCACGACGCCCGGCCACAGTGCGGGGTCGACGACGAGCAGCGCGGACAGCGCCAACGCCGCAAGCAGCGAGCCGCCGAAGGCCACCGGCAGGCCGGGGAACAGCACCGGGCGGGTGGTCATCAGCTCCTGCAGCTTGGCGAAGGTGACCAGCGAGCCGGAGAAGCTCACCGAGCCGATCAGGATCGTGAACGCCGTCGCCACCAGGTCGAACTCCGCCACGTCACCGACATCCGACAGCTCGCTGAGCTCCAGCAGGGCGACCAGCGCGGCGGCACCACCCCCAACCCCGTTGAACAGCGCGACCAGCTGCGGCATCTGGGTCATCTGGACCCGCTGGGCCCCGGCGACGCCGAGCACCGAGCCTGCTGCGACCGCCACCACGATCGCGAGGACATGGTCGAGGTCGCGCTCCCAGAACACGACGGCGGTGGCAACGACCGCCCCGACGGCGCCCACCAGGTTGCCGCGCCGAGCGGTACGCGGGCTGGACAGCCCCTTGAGCGCGACGATGAAGCAGACCGCGGCCGCCAGATAGGCCAGCTGCACCCAGGTCGGGATCACCGCCCGCCCGCCTTCGTGCTGCCGCCGCTGCCGCCCGTGCTGGCATCGCTGCTGGCATCGCTCCTCGCGGGCCGCTGTCCGCGTCGGCCCCCGAACATCTGCAGCATCCGGTCGGTGACGACGAAGCCGCCCACCATGTTGACAGTGGCCAGCACCACCGCGATCAGCCCCACCACGAGGGCGCCGGTCGACTCTGCGGTGCCGGTCACCAGCACCGCACCGACAAGGATCACGCCGTGGATGGCGTTGGCGCCCGACATCAGCGGCGTGTGCAGCGTCGAGGACACCTTGGAGATCACCTCGACGCCGACGAACACGCTCAGCACGAAGATCGTCAGCCAGACGATCGACTCATCCATGTGCGGCCTCCCCTTCCACCATCGCGCGGGTCGGCTCGTGCCGTACGGCGCCGGCATGGACGATGCAGCTGCCTGCGACCACCTCGTCGTCGAAGTCCGGCGCGAATGCGGCAGGCTCGGCGTTCGTTGCGGCGGTGGTCATCAGCGTCACCAGGTTGACGATGTTGGTGGACAACAGGCGGCTGGCCGGTCCCGGCATCTGGCTGGGCACGTTGGCGCCGCCCCACACCTGCGCCGCACCGAGGCGTACGACGTCACCGGCCACTGACCCCTCGACGTTGCCTCCCGACTCGGCCGCAAGGTCGACGACCACCGAGCCCGGGCGCATCTGCTCGACCATCTCGGCGGTGACGAGCATCGGGGCGGTACGGCCGGGGACGGCGGCGGTGGTGATCAACGCGTCCGCGGCAGCGATGTGCGGCGTCAGCCGCTCGCGTTGCAGCTGAGCTCGCTCCTCGGTCATCTCCCGGGCATACCCGCCGGCGCCCTCGAGGGTGTCCAGCTCCAGGTCGATGGCCTGGGCGCCCACTGAGCGGATCTCCTCGGCCGCGGCCGCCCGCACGTCGTAGGCCTTGACGACGGCTCCGAGCCGCTTGGCGGTGGCGATGGCCTGCAACCCCGCAACGCCGGCACCGAGCACCACCACCTCCGCCGGCGGCACCGTGCCGGCCGCGGTCATGTTCAGGGGAAAGAAGCGGCGCAGCATGCCGGCCGCCACGATGGCGCAGCGGTAGCCCGCCACCAGCGCCTGCGACGACAGCGCGTCCATCGACTGCGCGCGGCTGATCCTGGGCACCAGCTCGAGCGCGAACGCGGTCACGCCGCAGTCCCGCAGGTCGCGCAGCTGGTCGAGGCTCTGCGCCACCGGCACGAACGAGACGGTCGTGGCGCCCGGGCGCAGCCGACGAATCTGGTCGACGCGCGGCGGCTGCACCGACACGACCACGTCGGTCTCCTCGAGGCGATCGCCCCCGGTGTCGGCGCCCGCCTCCGCGTACGTCTCGTCGGCGAAGTCGGCTCGAACACCCGCGCCGGGCTCGACCGACACCTCGTAGCCGAGCACGACCAGCTTCTGCACCCCCTCTGGGGCGAGGGCGACGCGGCGCTCACCGGGCTGCGACTCCGCGACCACCGAGATCCTCACGGCGCCGAACCTATGACACGCGGCCGTGGGATCGACAGCGCCGTGCCCACAAGACTCCGACTCAGTACTCGGCGATCAGTAGTGCCAGGGGGAGTGCGGCACGCTCAGCGGTGTCGGGCCGGGTCGGCCCGCAGCGCAGATTCCCAGTCTTGGCCGCCGTGGAAGACGCCGAGGACATTGACCACGGCCCTGCCGGACGACTCAGCCACCTGATTAGGCGACGTGCGGTGTCGACGGATGCCTTCTTGGTGATCCACTCGTCGAGATCGTCGAGTTGCCGCTCAGCTTCCGGCGGGTAGTGGATCCGGCCCGTCATGAACGGGCGGCCCACTTGGCTTCGAAGCGAGCCCTGACGTCTTCGGCCGGGATCGCGCGTGATGGGTCCGCCTTCAAGGCGTCATACGCCGCCGCAGCCTCCGTGTGCAGCCACTCCTCAGCCGCAGCGTCGAACGCCTCGTCCGACTCGACCGATTCGAGGAGCCGCAGCGCCACGTCCTTACGTACCGAAGGCGGCAGGGAAATCCCCGCCTCGTAGAACTCCGATGCGCTCAGCGACATGCGGTCAGGCTACGCCCCGGCCACGACGACGTGCGGGCCTTGAGCAACCCGCGCAACACCACCGGCGATTCCGGTTTGCTGTCCTCTGACGGCATGTCCGCGCACTCAACGCGGCATGTGCGGATGTCGGTCGCATCGGTCCCGCGTGGGTTCAGCCAGCCGTAATCGTCGTAATCCAGAACGGGTGCCCGGCAGGGTCGAGAAGCACGCGCCATCGAACGTCAGGTTGCGGATCGACCTCGACAGCGCCCAGACTCACCGCTCCTGCCGACGGCTCGTCGACGTCCGAGCCAGCCGACAGATCGAGATGGACGACCGACGCGGCAGGCCAAGCGGGTGGAACATAGGGAGTGACCCGTTGCGCAACAAGTGTGACTCCGGGAACCCGCACGCCAGCGCTGTCCGCGTTCTGCCAGAGCAACGCCCCGCCGAGCAAGTCGAGGTAGAACGCGGCCAAGGCCGCTGGGTCTGCACAGTCGAGCGACACTCCGACGAAGTGGAGTGTGTCTCTGTCTTCGGGCACACACCGACGCTACTGCGCAGAGGACGCCCGCTCGGTCCAAGTAGAAGCCGAGACTCATCCGTTGGGCGCAACCTGACGTGCAACTCGTCGAATGGCCAACTCAAGCGAACACCTGCTCACCAGGGATCGTCTCGACCTTGCCACTGAGGATGTCCTCCACACGGGAGGAGATCTCGGCAGTCCACGCGTCGTCGACCGACTCCTGATCCATCACCTCGACCGACTCCAGGAGCCGCAGGGCCACGTCCTTGCGCACCGAAGGGGCAGAGCCAACCCCGCTTCGTAGAACTCCGATGCACTCAGAGACATGCAGCAGTCTACGCGCTGCCCACGACAGGCCCGGCCAAAGAGCTGAGAGACGCGTCGACCACCATGCATCGCAATTCTTGCCACGCATAGGTCGCGTTGTGCGCCTTCGCCGGACTCCGCACGGGTGAGGCGGCGGCAGTACAGGTCGGTGACATCGACTTCCTCCGACGCCAACTCAAGGTCTCCCGACAACTCCAGCGCGACGGCACGACCTACGCCGTCCGACTGCCGAAGTACGGATCGGAACGCGTCGTCCATCTGCCCGATGAGTTGGTCGACATGCTGGCTGAGCACATCGCCGCCTGGCTGCCGGACGCCGAATCGGACGCCTGGCTCTTCACTGTCGGCGACCGCCCGATGTATGACAACGACATCCAGTGGCGCTGGCGCGCGACCCGCACCTCAGCAAAGCTCCCGCACGTCCGCCTCCACGACCTGCGGCACTTCTACGCGAGCGGCCTCATCGCGGCCGGCTGCGACGTCGTCACCGTCCAACGCGCTCTTGGGCACTCGACCGCGACGACAACAGTCAACACCTACAGTCACCTCTGGCCAACCGCCGAGGACCGCACCCGCGGCGCCGCCAGTGACCTGATGAAACACGCTCTGGCCGCCCGTTAGTCCGCGGCCAGGTTGAGGACTGCGTTCGCGATTTCGGTCGGAAACAACGTCGACCAGATGATCTCGCCCGGGCTGGGTTCCATCTCTGCGACTGGCGACGGCTCCGGCTGCCAGTCCCCGGCGTTGACCCCCGGGACGCTATCCAGCAGGAGCGCGCTGGGTCCGGGATGCCCTCAGCGACGATTGCGAGGTACGCCTCGTGTCCGTTCTCGGCTCGGACCAGGGCCTTGATGCGATGGTCCCGGAGCTCGGCCACTGCCAGCTTCCCCGATGTCAGCGACATCGCGATCAGCTCGATGACGATGCGCTTCATCTCGCGTCGCCAGGCAACGGCCTGCTCAGCGGCCAGGCGCCTCCAGTCCCACTCATCCGGGAGCAACCCGACCGACGAAACCGTCTTGCCGACCGTGCACTCGCGTGCGATCGAGGCGTAGAAGTCGCGTTGTGGGCTGTCACCCTACCGATGACCAGCAGCGCCAATCCACCACGCACCGACGCCGTCCGGCAGGTCAATGGCACGCTCGCGGTCGGTGAGTTCGGTGACGACTGCGCGCTGGTCGCCGGTCTTGACCTTGAACCACACTCGATCACTCAACGCGAGAATTCGCTGCGCTCCCCCGGCATCGCGCTGCTCCGGCACCGCCTGGGCGATCGCGATGGCCGAGTGGTTTACCTCATCGAGCGGCGTACCGAGATCCGGCAGCGCAACGCTGAGGTCACCGAGGCAGCGCTTGGTCGGACGCACGCCGGTAGGGTCTGAAGCCATGCGCCCGAATCTATCGGTGAGCTCCGACGGGGACGCCGTGCGGACAGTGCTACTTCGGCAGGCCACCGAGGTCGTCAAGCTCCTCGGCACTCATTCCGGTCATCATCGAGACCGCGGCAGCATGGGTGCCGTTGAGCTGACCGAGCGCGACCTTGATGCCTGCATTGATCTCGTCACGGTGCGCGTCGATGTACTCGCGCACGGCGGCGTCGACGATGTCCTTCTTCGAGCGCGACATGAAGTGAGCTGCGTGCGAGACGAGCTCATCGGTGGCGGCGTCGACCTTGATAGGCGCGGTTGCAGTAGCCATGACGGGGGAGCTCCTTCGGGTCGGTTGGAATCGACCTAGGTACCAAAGTACCTTCCGACACAAGTGGCGTCCACTGCGAATAGATCACAGGTGGACAACACCATGTCGACCACGCCCAGCCCAAGTGCCCCGAGCGCCCGGCCGGACCCATCCGCTGGAGTTCTTGGGCTCTTCTGACGTACCTGTGGGTCAGTTCCGGCCTGGGAGTGTGGGGCAGTGGCCGCCGAGGCTGAGTAGGGCGAGGGCGATGAGGGCCGCGGGCGACTTGAATCCGAACGCGATCCTGGTGATCAGCCGGATCTTGGT
>JBBSMN010000016.1:0-23887 GCA_038233135.1 Propionibacteriales bacterium | reverse complement strand
GTGCGCGACGCTGGTCGCGGCGGTGATCCGCGACGACACCGGGCTGCCCGAAGCCGCCTCGCAGCTGCTGGCGGTCAGCCTGGTGGGCATGGCGCAGGTGAGCGCCCGCTACTGGCTGTCTGGTGGCATCGACGTCTCTCAGGACCACGCGGTGGCGCTGGTTACGGCCCTGGCCTGGCGCGGCATCGCCGGCTACCCGCGGGCCGGGTCGCCGGAAGCGCCGGCGACCGGATCCTGACAGTCGGGCCCGCGAGCGGCTGGTTAGAGTGGAACGCCGTACACCCGCACCCCAGTCGAGCAGGAGGCCTCGTGGAGGTCAGGATCGCCGTCCAGCACACCAGCCGCGAACTGGTTCTCGAGTCGGCACAGACCAGCAGCGAGATCAGCGCCGCCGTCGAGGAGGCGCTGTCCGGCGAGGGCAAGACGCTCGTCCTCGCCGACGACCGCGGGCGCACGGTCATGGTGCCCGCCGACCGACTCGCCTTCGTCGACATCGGCGAGGAGTCCGTCCGCAAGGTCGGCTTCGGTAGCCGCTGACCCGTTTCAGCTGACCGGTTTCAGCTGACCCGATTCGGGGCACTGGTCTGAGACACTGGCACGGCCTCGACATTCGGGGCTCTTGTGACATGCGCTGATCAGGAGGACACATGGGCTGGCTCGGCACCATCATCTTCGGGGCCATCATCGGGTTGCTGGGCAAGTTCGTCGCCCCCGGCGACAAGGACAACACCCCGATCTGGCTCACCATCATCCTCGGCATCGTCGGCGCCCTCGCCGGCTACGCCATCTGGGGGGCCATCTCCAGTCCAGGCAACGCGGACACGGGCGGGATCGACTGGATCCGCTGGATCATCTCGATCGCGGTCGCAGCGGTGCTGGTCATGGCCGCCTCGACCATCATGGGGCGCAACACGCCCTCCCGCCGCTGACCCCGGCTCGGCCTGTCGCCGCCCTATGACGACAGGCCGAGCCTAGCCATGCGCCGGGCATGGTTCTCGGTCAGCCGGACAAACATCCGGCCGATCGCGGCCAGGTCCATCCCCGGCCGGTCCAGGCCGCCGGCGAGCAGCGCCGCGAGCCCGTCGCGTTCCGCGGCCACCCGCTGGGCCTGGCTCAGCGCCTCACCCACGAGCCGGCGGCCCCACAGCGCGAGCCGCCCGCCGACCCGCGGGTCGGCGGCGATCGCCGCCCGCACCCGGTCGACTGCAAACTCGGAGTGCCCGGACTCGGCGAGCACGTCGAGGATCAACGTACGGGTCCCGTCGTCGAGGTAGGCGGCGATCTCCCGGTAGAAGTCCCCCGCCAGCCCGTCACCGACGTAGGCCTTGACCAGGCTCTCCAGCCAGTTGCGAGGCGCGGTGTTGGCGTGGAACCGGTCGAAGGTGTCGCGGAACGGCTCCATGGCGGCGTAGGCGTCGACCCCGATGTCGGTGAGCCGGTCCCGCAGCTGGAGGAAGTGACCGAGCTCGGCGGCGGCCATCGAAGCCAGCGCGGTCTTGTCGGGCAGCGTCGGCGCCATCGCGGAGTCCTCGGCAAGCCGCTCAAAGGCGATGAGCTCGCCGTACGCGAGCACCCCCAGCACGTCGACCACGGCGTCTCGATAGGCCGGATCGGCGAGCGCGCCGCTCTGGTCCGACGGCGTGTCGGAGGGTGAGGGGGCGGCCACGGGCGAAGCGTAGCGAGCGCGGGCGCCGTCGGTGTCCCGAGCCGGGCACCGGTCGGTAGACTGGCTGCGCCAGCCAGCGGCAGCTCGCCGCGGGGGCGGCACCACGGAACGAGGACATCCTGACCACCTTCTCCGAGCTGGGCGTCATCGCCCAGATCAGTGACGCACTGTCCGACGTCGGCATCACCAACGCCTTCCCGATCCAGGAGATGACCCTCCCGATCGCGCTGACCGGCACCGACATGATCGGGCAGGCCCGCACCGGCACCGGCAAGACGCTGGCCTTCGGCATCCCTGCGCTGCAGCGCACCGTCGCCGAGCACGACTCCGACTACTCCGAGCTGGTCGGGCCTGGCAAGCCGCAGGCCCTCGTCGTGGCACCGACGCGTGAGCTGGCGCTGCAGGTCGGCCGCGACCTCGAGGTCGCCGCCAAGCACCGCGGCACGCGCAGTGTCACGATCTACGGCGGCGTCGCGTACGAGCCGCAGCTGGAGGCGCTGGTGGCCGGTGTCGACCTGGCGGTCGGCACCCCGGGCCGGCTGCTGGACCTGGCCAACCGGCGTGCCCTCGACCTCAGCCACGTCAAGGTGCTGGTGCTCGACGAGGCCGACGAGATGCTCGATCTGGGCTTCCTGCCGGACGTGGAGAAGCTGATCGCCAAGACGCCCGAGACACGTCAGACGATGCTGTTCTCGGCCACCATGCCGGGCGCCATCGTGTCCCTCGCCCGCACCCACATGCGGCACCCGGTCAACATCCGCGCGGAGTCCGGCGACGAGTCCCAGATGGTTCCGGCCACCGCCCAGTTCGTGTTCCGGGCGCACGACCTCGACAAGCCGGAGGTGATCGCCCGCATCCTGCAGGCCGAGGACATCGGCAAGGTCATCATCTTCACCCGCACCAAGCGGCAGGCCCAGCGGGTCGCCGACGACCTGATCGAACGCGGCTTCCCGGCCTCGCCGCTGCACGGCGACATGGCCCAGGTCGCCCGCGAGAAGGCGATGACGCGGTTCCGGGAGGGCAAGACACCGGTGCTGGTGGCCACTGACGTCGCGGCGCGTGGCATCGACGTCTCCGGGGTTACCCACGTGATGAACTACCACTGTCCCGACGACCACAAGACCTACCTGCACCGCACCGGCCGCACCGGCCGCGCGGGTGCCAGCGGCATCGCGATCACGTTCGTCGACTGGAACGACATCGCCCGCTGGCAAATGATCAACCGCGAGCTCGACCTGCCCTTCGACGAGCCGCAGGAGACGTACTCCACGTCCGAGCACCTCTACCACGACCTGGGCATCCCGCACGGCGTCACCGGTCGCGTCGTGCCAGCGACCGCGGCCCCGCCCCGTACGTCCTCCCGGCCCGGCCGCGGTCAGGACCAAGGTTCTGGTTCTGGTTCTGGGTCTGGGTCTGGCTCGTCGGGGCGGCAGTCCACCCGTTCCCGGTCACGACGTCGCACCCGCGGCGGCGCTCCCGTCAGCGGGGCCACGACCTCGACCTCTACGACCGCTCCTGCTGCCCGAGATGCCGGCGAGTCTGCTGGTCGATCCAGCCGGCGCAGGCGTCGCCACCGATCTGGGCACGGTGGCGGGGGGGACCAGGCCGCGACCCCGACGGCAGACTGAGGCCTGCGGCCTCAGGCCACGACGACGACGGTGGTGCCGAGACCGGCGAAGTCCCACATCTGCCGGGCGTCTCGGGGGCGTTGCCGGATGCAGCCCGACGACAGGGCGGTGCCGAGCTGGTCAGCAGTCTGCACCCGCCGGTCGGCGTCATCGACCGGGATGTCGTGGAAGCCGATGGCCGCGTTGTCACCCTGCGTGAAGCGCACCATGTAGCGCATCGTGCTCTGGTAGTTGAAGCCGACGGCGTCCATGGAGCGCGAGTAGACCTCGTACGCACCGGGTTGCAGGTTGTCCATCCGTGAGCCAGACACCAGGTAGGTGGCGCGGGTCGAGCCGCTCCTGCCCACGAGCCACACCCGCTGGTCGGACTGGTCGAAGACGACTCGGCGACCGTGGCCGGACGCCCGCGGCGGGGCGGGCTCGTCAACTTGCGGCGGACGGGGCCTCTCCACGGCGGGGTGCAACTGATGAGCGGGCCAGAACGACCTCCCCGAGGATCTCCGGGTGGCCGCCGGCCCGGGCCGGCGAGCCGGCTGCTCCGGCTGCACCTCGACCTGCTTCTCGGCCGGGTCGGCCGCCTCCGGCTCGCGCGACTGCTTGTCGGGCCCCTGGTCAGCAGCTCCTGCGGCCGCCAACGGGGCAGCCACGACCATGCCCAAGGCCGACACCACAGAGGCGGTCAGCGTGAGGCTCAGCGAGGCTGCGAACGTCGCCAGCCGCCAGCGGCGTACGGCCCGCAGGCCGCCGTCATGGGCAGACATGTCACGCATCGTAGCGACTCCGCCGGCCGCACTCGGCATCCACGCCGCCCCCACCCAGATGCGGGCCGCATGACCGGCCTCGGCGATCAGCTGGAGGCCAGCAGTGCGCGCGCGATGTCCCGATAGGCCGTCGCACCCTTGCTGCGCCGTGACGTGGTCAGGATGGACCGGCCCACCGCTGGCGCTTCCGCGAAGCGGATCGTCTTGGGCACCGGCGGCTCGATCACCCGCAGGTCGTACGTCGCCGAGACCGCGTCGAGGACCGCCCGGGCATGATGGGTGCGGCCGTCGTACTGCGTCGGCAGCACGCCGAGGACCTCCAGGCCACGGTTGGTGAAGCGCCGGACGTCGTAGATGGTGTCGAGCAGCTGGCCGACCCCCCGGTGGGACAGCGTCTCGCACTGCATCGGCACCAGGACCCGATCGGCCGCCGACAGCGCCGCCACGGTGAGGATGCCCAGCGAGGGCGGGCAGTCTAGGAGGACCCAGTCGTAGTCGCCGGCCACCTCCTCCAGTGGGACCCGCAGGGCGTGCTCGCGACCGGTGCGCGTCAAGAGCTGCGCCTCGGTGGCGGCCAGGTCGATGGTGGCCGGCAGCAGGTCCGGACCGTCGTCCACGGTGACCAGGACGTTGGCGACCTTCTCCTCGCCCATGAGCACCTGGTGCACGGAGGTCTCCAGCGTCTCGGGATCGACGCCGAGCGAGAACGTCAGGCTGGCTTGCGGGTCGAGGTCGACGAGCAGCACTCGCTGACCGAGCTCGACGAGGGCAGCACCGAGTGACGCCACAGTGGTGGTCTTGGCGACGCCGCCCTTCTGGTTGGCGACCGCCAGCGTTGTCGTCATCGTCACCCAGTGTGCCGCAGGACTTGGGGCAGCGTTACGGGCGGTGCCGGCTGTCGAGATGCTGTCTCGCATGCCAGCACCGAGCCTCCCCGGCACAACCCGGATCCGATGAACCGCGCGCTCGTCACCGGTGCCACCTCGGGTCTCGGGCTCGCCTTCGCCGGGGCGCTTGCGGCACGGGGGGACGCGCTGGTGCTGGTCGCCCGTGACCGTGCACGCCTCGACGTGGTGGCTGCCGAGCTGACCGGCACCTGGGGCGCCGAGGTGGACACCGTCGCAGCCGACCTGGCGAGCGGGGGCGGCATGGACCGAGTGGCGGAGTGGCTGGCGGACGCGACTCGTCCGATCAGCCTGCTGGTGAACAACGCCGGCTTCGGGCACCGGCTGCCGTTCGCCGACAACAGCCTGGTACTCGAGCTGCAGTCCCTGGCCGTGCACGTGCAGACCCCGCTGCGGCTGTGCCATGCCGCCCTGCCCGGCATGCGGGCTCGGGGCCGCGGCGAGATCGTCAACGTGTCCAGCGTCGCCGGTTGGCTGCCGCGCGGAACGTACGGTGCGCACAAGGCGTGGCTCACCAGCTTCACCAGGTGGCTGGACCTCACGTACCGCCCGGAGGGCGTACGCGCGATGGCGCTGTGCCCGGGCTTCGTGCGCACCGAGTTCCACCAGCGAATGGGAGCCGACATGCTAGGCGTGCCCTCGTGGATGTGGCTGGACGCCGACGCGGTCGTCGCCGACGCGCTGCGCGACCTTGCCGCCGGCGTACGCGTGTCGGTCCCGTCGCGCCGCTACCGGTTGCTGCGGCGAGCCGCACAGGTGCTGCCGGACCGGCTGGCAGCCGGTCTGGCCGACCGCGGCCGCTGACGGGCCATCAGCCCGCACCGTTCACGAAGGCCCGAACCGCGTCCGCCACCAGCTGCACCGCGATCGCCGAGAGCAGCAGGCCGCTGATGCGGGTGACCAGCGTGACGCCGGAGTCGCCGAGCAGCCGAAGGATCACCACCGAGAAGCGCATCGACAGCCACAGCGCCACATGCACCCCGACGATGCCGGCGATCACCGCGACCAGCGTGGGCGCATCCTCCACGCGCCCCACGAACACCATGGTCGCCACGATGGCGCCGGGACCGGCCAGCAGCGGCGTACCCAGCGGCACCATCGCCACGTTGACGTCGGGGGCTGCGCCTGGCTCGGACTCCTTGCCGGTCAGCAGCTCCAGGGCCACCAGCAGCAGGAGCAGTCCCCCGGCCGCCTGCAGCGCCGGCAGCGAGACACTGAGGTAGGACAGCAGCTGACGCCCGAACAGCGCGAACAGCACGATCACGACGAACGAGACGACCACCGCCTGCCAGGCTGCCCGGCGTCGGGAGGTCGGTGACCGGCCGCTGGTCAACGCGAGAAAGATCGGCACGGTGCCGGGCGGGTCCATGATCACGAACAGGGTGATCGCCACCTCGGCGAGCAGGGTCACGTCCACGACCGAGCTCACGGCAGCACCGCCGCCGCCGGACGGACGTCGCTGTCGGTCGCACCGGCCGTGGCGGCGGCGCCCTCCATCGCCGCAAGCAGCCGGTCGAGCTGCTCGGGGGGTGTCGTGTGGACGCCCAGCTCGTGGTCGACCTTGCCCAGCCCGTGATAGTCGCTGGAGCCTGTCTGCACTTGCCCGAGGTCTCGGGCGAGTGCGGACAGCTCACGAGTGTCACGCGCGGTGTGGTCGCGGTGCCACACCTCCAGGCCGGTGAGGCCCGCCCGGGCGAGGTCGGCGATCACGGGCGGCGTCAGCACGCGCCGGCTGCCGCGCCCCCAGGGATGGGCCAGCACCGCCACCCCGCCTGCGGCGCGCACCAGGGCCAGCAGCCCGCGCAGCGGTGCGGCGTAGCGGGCCACGTAGGCCGGCTTGCCCGGCATCAGGTAGCGGACGAACGCCTCTCTGCGGTCGGCCACGACACCGGCGGCCACCAGTGCGTCGGCCACGTGCGGGCGCCCCAGCGCCGCAGCCTGGCCGGCAACAGCCAGCACGTCGGCCTCGTCGATGGCGATGCCCAGCCCCTGCAGCCGGTCCAGGACGGCGGGCAGGCGCTGGTTCCGGCCGTCGAGCACCCGCCGCAGCTCGGCGGCCAGCGGGGGGTGAGCGGGGTCCACGCGGTACGCCAGCAGGTGTACCGGGCCGCCGTCGAGCGCGCACGAGATCTCCATGCCCGGGATGAGACCGACACCGATGCGTTCGGCCTCGGCGCGGGCCTCACCCCAGCCGTCGGCGACGTCGTGATCGGTCAGGGCAACCACGTCGAGCTTCGCGGCGGTCGCGGCACGGATCAGAGCGGCCGGGCTGTCGGTCCCGTCGGAGCAGTACGAGTGGGTGTGCAGGTCGGCGCGCACGCCCGTGACCCTAGCGAGCGCCGGCGGACCCCTGCGCGGCTGGCGCCGCGCGCCACGTCATGGTGGATCGCCAGCAGCGGATCAACGCGTACGGGGCCCGGCCTCCCACTTGGTGCGTACAGCACCACCCTCGCTGCCGAAATGGTGCTTTACGTACCAAGTGGCCCGGTGTGGGGGGCGCGGGGCAAGGTGCCGATGGTGCAAGTGGCCCAGTCCGTTGCCGCGCGCCACGACGTGACCGGCGCCGGTCAGGGCGCGAGGAGCCGCGGCGACAGGCCGGTCAGGGGCACCAGGTCGAGCTCGGCAGTGATGTCGGCGAGATCCACCAGCGTGGTCGCGTCCAGCAGCACGGCCGCCGTGGCCAACCCTGGCCAACCGATCACCCACAACCAGCAGCCGGACGCCTCCCCGACGTAGACCGCGCGGTCGTCGGCGGCCTCCACGTGCCACAGCGGCGTCGGGTGACCGCTCACCACGACCTTGGCGTCCGCGGGCCGGGCGAAAACGGCGGCGGCCGGCTCGAACTCGCCCACCCCCGCGTAGTGCGCACCGAGACCGGTACGGGGCTCCTCCGCCACCACCACCAGGTCGCCGGCGCCGCCCAGCGGGTCCGGCCCCGAGCACGCGAGCACGGTGGCGACGGTGCGCCGATCCCCCACCACGCCGACCCCGCTGACCGACCACGACGTCGGGAGCGGCCAGGGCAACCAGGTCGGGAACCCTCCGGCGAAGCGGGTCCGCGTCGAATGCTCGAGCAGGACGAAGACCGACGGCTCCCGAAAACCGGTCAACGGCTGCACGCTTCCGTGGTGGGCGCAGGCCCACGACCCCTCCTCGTCCATGGCGATGGGGTCGCCGCACCGCGGGCACCACACCGACGGCTTCGGTGCGGAACCGCGCGCGGCGCTCATCGGTGCACCGTGGCCGAGGCGCGGCGCATCGTCAAGTGCCGGTCCCGCTGTGTCCCAGCCGTGTCTCAGCCATGTCTGGGCCGTGTCTCAGCCGTTCCATTGGACGATGGCGGGCGCACCCCGGTCGTCGCCGAGCACGGACACCGTCGCGGTGTCCAGGTGCAGGTGCCGGCCGAAACCGAACGGCTCGTCGACCCAACGGGCGGCCAGCACGCGCAACAGGTGCCCGTGGGCGACGAGCAGCGTGCGGCCGCCACGCTCCCGGCGCCGGTGGATGACTCGGTCGCAGCGGGCCGCCACCTGCTGGCCGCTCTCTCCCCCGACGATCTCGTGCGTCCAGACGGTCCAGCCCGGCACGGACTCCTGGATCTCCGGCGTGCCGATGCCCTCGTACTCCCCGTAGCGCCACTCGTGCAGGTCGTCGTCGATCTCGACCTGCCCGTCGTCGAAACCGGCCAGCGTGGCGGTCTCACGCGCACGTTTCAGCGGGCTGCTGACGACGCGGTCGAAGGCCAGGTCGTCGAGCCGGTCACGCAGGGCAGCGCCCTGCTCCTCACCCTTGGGAGTCAACGCGAGGTCCGTGACCGAGGTGTGCCGTCCGTCGCGGCTCCACTCAGTCTCGCCGTGCCGCACCAGCCACACCTGTTGGTCCATAGCGGCACCCTGTAGCACCGCTGTCGCCACTGGCAAGCGGGCCCGCCTATTGCTCCCAGACAACCGGTACGCCGTGGCCGGACGCCGAGCCCAGCACCCGCTGGTCCCCGTCTGGCCAGGTCGCGGCCACCACGAGGAAGTCGTGGGGTGCGCCGGCCGCGAGTCGCCACGGCTCCAGAAGGACATGCACGAACGGCGCGGACGGGCTCGCCTCGGCGGACAGCCGCCGCACCTGATCGGTGACGGCGGCCTTCTCCCCGTTCGTGAGGTACTGCCACATCACCGAGTGCCAGAGCACGGTGGTGTGGCCGTCGGCCAGCCGCATGCCGGTCATGAAGTCGGCAGCCGACTGCCGCACCACCTCCACGGGCGCCCGCCCGGCCACCTCGAACGCCCCCCGCAACCGCTTGAGCCGCCGGCACTGGTCGGGCCACACGTACGCCGTCAGGAGGGTGCGCCCGGCGGTGCTCGTCGGGTCGATCGGGTCGGGGTCACACCCGTGGCGCTCCACCACAACCAGCTCCGAGGTGAGCGGGGTCGGTGCGCCGGTCCACGCCGCCTCCAGCTGCACCGGGCTCGCCGGCGGGCCCCACGTACCCCCGACCCCGACATAGCGGTACTGGTCGGCCAGCAGGTTGAGCCCGGCACTGGCCCCGATCTCGTGCAGGCGTACGGGCAATGTGCCGGCGCCCAGCACCCGGAGCAGGCCACCGACCAGCGCCGCCGCCCGGCCGACCTCGTTGGTCTGAGGCGGGCGGCGCATGCCCTCGGAGAGCGCGTCGCAGTGCCGGTCCAGCACCTCGAGAAGCGCGGGCCAGGCCTGATCGAGCTCGAAGCGCCCGCCGACGCTCGGGTAGTGCAGCGCCAGGTCGCCCGCCCGTCGCTCCAGCACCAGCCGGTGCACGGTGCCGAGCAACCGCAGCCCGACAGCGTCCTGTGCGGCGGCCTCCTCGTGGGGGGCCAGCACCCGACGCAGCGGTCCGTCGACCACCAGCTCGTCGGCGGTCCGGTGCAGCAGCGCCTCGTACATGGGTGACCCGAGCCGCCCGCATGTCCTCGCCTGCCGGGTGAGGAGACCACCGAGCCTGCTCAGGTCAGGCACGGTCCCGGTGCTTCATCGCCGCATGGCGAGCTTCTCCAGCAGCTCGCGGGCATGCTCGGCGTGCTGGTACTGGCACAGCACGTCGTAGGTGGTCGCGACGACGCTGCTCTGGGAACGGAAGTCACGGCGCCCGCCGGTCATCGAGTAGCCGATGATCCCGAACACGGCACCGAACACCGCCCCGGCGATGGCGGCAGCGAGGACCACCAGCAGCAGGCTGGAGCTGCCCGAGGAGAACAGGCTCAGCATCAACCCGAGGAACAGCCCCCACCAGGCGCCGCCGAGAGCGCCGGTCGCGGCCGCCTTGTTGCGATCCCAACGTCCGATGACCCGCTCGACCATCCGCAGGCCGTTGCCGACGATGGTGACGTGCTGGACGGGGAACTGCTCGTCGGACAAGAAGTCGACGGCCCGCTGGGCTGCCTCGTACGTCTCGTAGGACGCGACCGACACACCCGTCGGTGGGGTCGGCATCCGCATGTTCGGTGGCATGGACATGACACGTTCTCCCTCGGCGCTCACAGCCCGCGATGCAGGCACACCAGTATGGTGCCACCACAGGCTGAGCCCGAACTGAGAGCGTGTCGGCGGCGATCGACCTGACTCTGCGGCTGATGGTCGGATAGCGTCGTGTTGACCGCAACTGCCGCCCAAGGAGACCTCCGATGACCACGACGACGCCCGCGCAGAGCGGCCCCGGATTCTTCGACGAGCACCCGCGGTTCCTGGAGACCAGCACCACGGCCAACGGGGTGAAGCGGCTCAACGCCCGCCACGAAGCGTTGATCGAAAGCAACCGCGACATCCTGCAGGGGGCCCGCGTCCTCGACATCGCCAGCCACGACGGCAGGTGGTCGATGGCGGCGCTGAAGGCCGGAGCGGCGCACGTCACCGGCATCGAGGCACGCCCCGAGCTGGTCGAGCACGCCAACCAGACGCTGGCGACCTATGGCGCCGACGAGGGCTCGTACCGCTTCATCGCGAGGGACGTCTACGCCGCCCTGGCCGAGGAGGACTTCGAGGTCGACGTGATCCAGTGCTTCGGGTTCCTCTACCACACGCTGCGCTTCCCCGAGTTCTTCTCCCGACTGCGGCGGCTGGAGCCGAAGTACCTCATCATGGACACCCGGGTGGCCAACGAGAAGGGCAAGATCATCAGGATCCTGTCCAACGAGGCGACCCGGCAGGCGCACGCCGCGGTGGACGACTTCACCGAGGGAACCAAGACGCTGGTGGGGTGGCCGTCGCCCGCCGCTCTGCGGCTGATGCTCAAGGTCTACGGCTTCAACGTCGACAGCAGGTACAACTGGTCGGAGGCCGGGGGCCGCGAGGCCGACAACCTGCTCGGCAAGTACCGCACCGGCGACCGGGTCACCTGGCGCTGCAGCTGGAACCCGAAGGCGTCGGCGGCCTCGGACGAGTACGACGACGAGGACGCGGACGCGGACGGCTCGCAGGACGACGCCGACTAGTCGATCGGCGCGTCGAGCGGGTGCTGCGGCGCTCGCCTGCCGACCACCACCCCCAGACCGACCACGATCAGGGTCAGGCCGAGGTAGACCCCACCGGGCGGGCTCTGGTCGATGAACGCCGCCGCCAGCAGGGCCGCACCCGGCACCTCCAGCAAGATGATCAGCGCCACCACGGTCGGACTCATCGTGGCCAACAGATGGTTGAACACCGAGTGCCCCAGCAGCTGCGCCAGCACCGTGACGGCCACCAGCCCCAGCCACGACCGTGTGCTGTAGCCGCTCAGGTCCTGCCGGCCCACCACGCAGACGACCAGCAGGATCGCTGCACACAGGCCGTAGCAGACCGTCGTGTACGTCGTCGTGCTGAGCGTTTGCCGCGCCTGGCCGCCGGCGATCGCGTAGACGGCGGCGAACAGGCCACCGGCCAGCGCCAGCAGATCACCGGTCACCGCCTCGGCCGACACGGTGGTGTCGAAACCCGAGATGACCAGCACCCCGGCGAAGGCGACCACCAGACCCACCACGACGGGTCTGCGTACGACCTCGCCTCGAAGCCTGCTGATCAGCACGACCCAGCCGGCCATCAGCGCTACCAGGGCGGTGGCCGACGCCACCGAGGTCAGCTTGAGCGAGATCGTCCAGGTGGCGAAGTGCGCGGCAAGTGCCACCGCGGCGACCGCCAGGAGCCGCCACTCACTGCGGCTCGTTGCGGCCAGCTCGCGGCGCCGGGTGACGGCGGCGAGCGGCGCGATCGCGACAGTTGCCAGCGCGTTGCGCCAGAAGGCGATCGCGAGGGCCGGCACCGCGCTGGCCGCCATCAACGGCCCGGAGGACGACACCCCCAGGACTCCGACCACCGCCAGCACCCACTGCACCGCAACAGTGTGGGTTGCCGACGACCCGATCTCGTGGGCCGGGGTCAGCCGGCCGGGGTCAGCCGGTGAACAGGTTGGAGGCCGTGACCAGCACCTTGTAGACGCCGTACGCCAGCGGCGCGCTCACGACCAGCCACACCACGGGCAGCAGCCAGTCCGGCACGTCAGCGCCGGCGCCCTCCTGGTCGGTGCCGCTGTTCGCGCTCGCGGCCCGCTCGACGGTGTCGCTGCGCTCGTGCCAGCGCTCGGCGACCGGTCGCACCACCAGGTTGGCGACGAAGCCGACCACGAGCAGACCGACCATGGTGAACAGCGCCGGCCGGTACGCAGCGGACGTGAGCTCGCCCGGGGTTCCCTGCGCGTCCAGGAAGCCGTTGATGATCAGCGGTCCGGCGACACCCGCGGCCGCCCACGCGGTGAGGAGCCGGCCGTGGATGGCACCCACCTGATAGGTGCCGAACAGGTCGCGCAGGTAGGCCGGGACCGTCGCGAACCCCCCGCCGTAGAAGGAGATGATCAGCGCGGCCAGAGCGACGAACAGCACGACACTGCTGCTGCCGAACAACGCCAGCAGGACGTAGGCGGCGATGCCGACGCCGAGGTACACCATGTAGACCGGCTTGCGTCCGATGACATCGGAGGTCGAGGACCAGACGAACCGGCCGATCATGTTCGCGAGCGACAGCACGCCGACGAAACCGCCGGCGGTGGCAACGGCAATCGTCGAGGTCGACCCCTCGCGGAAGAAGTCCCGGATCATCGGGGCGGCCTGCTCGAGGATGCCGATACCGGCCGTCACGTTGCAGAACAGCACGGTCCACAACAACCAGAACTGCGGCGTCTTGATGGAGTTCGCTGCCGACACGTGCCCGTCCGAGACCAGCGTCTTGGACTTGACTTGCGAGGGGTCGAACCCGTCGGGCGCCCAGCCGTCGGCCGGGACCCGGACGAGGGCGGCACCCATGAGCATGACGACCAGATAGACGAGTCCGAGCGTCACGAACAGCGATGCCACCCCGGGGCCGTCGTCGCCGTAGATGCCGAGCAGCTGGGTGGAGGCGGGTGACGCGATGAGCGCACCGCCGCCGAAGCCCATGATGGCCATCCCGGTGGCCAGCCCAGGGCGGTCCGGGAACCACTTGATGAGCGTGGACACCGGGGAGATGTAGCCGATGCCGAGCCCGATGCCGCCGATCACGCCGTAGCCGAGATAGAGCAGCCACAGCTGGCTGGTGGCGATGCCAGCGGCGCCGACGAGGAAGCCGGTCGACCAGCACAGCGCGGCTGCCACCATCGCCCGGCGCGGTCCGCCGGTGTCGACCCAGGTGCCGAGGATGGCCGCCGACAGCCCGAGCATGACGATGGCCAGCGAGAAGACCACGCCGACCGCGGTGAGGCCCGTACCGAAGTGCTCGACGAGCGAGGTCTTGTAGACACTGGTGGCGTACACCTGCCCGATGGACAGGTGGATGGCCAGCGCTGCGGGGGGGATCAGCCAGCGGTTGAAGCCGGGCGGTGCCACGGTGCGCTCCCGTGACAGCCACCCAGTCGGGCCGGTTGTGGTGCTTTGTCCTGGTTCGACGGCTCTGCTCATGGTTGCATATTGCAGCACCGCGTACCGTCAAGCATGGCGACACGCGCTGGTCACGGCTCCGCCGGTAACCTGACCGTTCGTGAGCGGCGCGCCGAACCGGGTCTACGTCGCGCGCCTGGCCGGTATGGCCGTCTTCGACCCGCGGGGGGACCAGGTCGGCAAGGTGCGCGACGTCGTCGTCGTGCTGCGCGGACGCACCCCGGCGACCAGCGGGCGGCCGCGGGTGCTCGGCCTGGTCCTGGAAGTGCTCGGCCGCCGCACGGTGTTCCTGCCGCTGACCCGGGTGACTTCGATCGACGCCGGTCAGGTCATCGCGACCGGCATGGTCAACATGCGCCGCTTCGAGCAGCGACCGGGCGAGACGCTGGTGCTGGGTGAGCTGCTGGACCGCACCGTGCGGGTCACCGACAGCAGCATCACCGGCGCCGTGTTCGACGTGGCGATGGAGAGCGATCGGAGCCGCGACTGGTCGCTGGCCAAGGTGGCGCTCCGCGAGGCATCGAGCCGGTTCGGCCGCAAGGGGCAGACACACATCGTCGACATCGACGAGGTGCAGGGCCTCGTCGACGAGCACGCCGACCAGGGCGCCAGCAACCTGCTGGCGACCCTGCACACGCTGCGCGCCGCCGACCTTGCCGACGTGCTCCGTGGCCTGGGGCCCAAACGCCGCATGGAGGTCGTGGCCGCGCTGGACGACGAGCGGCTCGCCGACGTGCTCGAGGAGCTGCCCGAGCAGACGCAGATCGAGATCGTCGGGCAGCTCGACAACGAGCGGGCCGCCGACGTCCTGGAGGAGATGGACCCCGACGACGCGGCGGACCTGATCGGGGAGCTGCCCCCCGACACCGCCGAGCACCTGCTCACGTTGATGGAGCCGGACGAGGCCGAGGACGTGCGGCGGCTGCTGCGCTACGAGGACCGAACCGCCGGCGGGCTGATGACCAGCGAGCCGGTGATCCTGCCTCCCACCGCGACCATCGCGGACGCGCTGGCCCATGTCCGCGACCCCGAGCTGACCCCGTCCCTGGCGGCCATGGTCTGCGTGTGCCGACCGCCGCTGGAGACACCCTCGGGCCGCTTCCTCGGCGTGGCGCACATCCAACGGCTGCTGCGCGAGCCGCCGTCGACCCTGGTCAGCGGCGTGGTGGACACCAACACCGTCTCGCTGCGGCCCGAGTCGTCGCTCGACGAGGTCACCCGGCTGCTGGCGGCCTACAACCTGGTGGCGCTGCCCGTCGTCGACGAGACCCAGCACCTGCTCGGCGTGGTGACCGTCGACGACGTGCTGGACCATCTGCTGCCCGAGGGCTGGCGCCAGGAGGGGGTGACCCGTGGCGCGTGACGAACGGCGGGTACGCCTCGACGCGCCCACCGACCCGCGGCGCTCCTTCGTGCCCCGCCCGGCGTACGACCCGGACATCTTCGGCCGGCTGTCGGAGCGGATCGCCCGCTTCATCGGTACCGGCCTGTTCCTCGTCTACATGACGGTCGTCATCGTCGTGTGGATCGTGTGGAACGTGCCGCTGGGACCAGATCGGTCGCGGTTCGACGAGTACCCGTTCTTCTTCCTCACGCTTGCGCTCTCGCTGCAGGCGTCGTACGCCGCTCCGCTGATCCTGCTGGCACAGAACCGCCAGGAGGCGCGCGACCGGGTCAATCTCGACCAAGACCGCGACGTCAACGCCCGATCGCGGGCCGACATGGAGTTCCTGGCACGGGAGGTCGCCGGTCTGCGGATGGCCGTCGGTGAGGTCGCCACCCGCGACTACCTGCGCTCCGAGCTGCGATCGCTGCTCGGTGACCTGCAACAGCTGCAGGAGTCCGACCAGCAGACCCAACAGGCGCCGGCCGAGACGGGTGAAGGGGCGGCTGAGGTGGCGGGCGAGAGGTCCCAGGAGCCGGCGGCGGGCGAGGATCGCCGCTCCGGCCGCAGCACGTAGCATCGAAGCATGCCCACTGCGACGACGGACGCCACCGCGGGGATCGGCCGGGACGAGGTCCAGGCCGCGCTCGCCACCGTCCACGACCCCGAGATCAAGCGCCCCATCACCGACCTGGGCATGGTCGACGACGTCCGCATCGACACCGACGGCTCCGTGCTCGTCCGCGTGCTGCTGACCGTCGCGGCGTGCCCGCTCAAGGAGACCCTGACCCGCGACACCAAGGCCGCGGTGGGAGCGGTCGCCGGAGTGACACGGGTGGACGTGGAGCTCGGGGTGATGACCGACGAGCAACGGCAGGGGCTGCGGGAGCAGCTGAAGGGCGGCAGCAGCGAGCGCGACATCCCGTTCGCGCGCCCCGACTCCCTCACCAAGGTGCTTGCCATCGCCTCCGGCAAGGGCGGTGTCGGCAAGTCGTCAGTGACGGTCAACCTGGCACTGGCCATGGCGCGTACCGGGCTCTCGGTCGGCGTCCTCGACGCCGACGTCTACGGCCACTCGGTGCCGGACATGCTCGGCGTCGGCGACCGCAGACCCACCCAGGTCGAGGACATGATCATGCCCGTGGAGGCGCACGGGGTGCGGGTCATCAGCATCGGGATGCTCAAGCCGCGCAAGGACCAGGTGGTCGCCTGGCGGGGACCGATGCTCGACCGCGCACTCGTGCAGATGCTCAGCGACGTCTTCTGGGGTGACCTCGACGTGTTGCTGCTCGACCTGCCGCCGGGCACCGGTGACGTCGCGATCTCGCTCGGGCAGCACCTGGCCAACGCGGAGGTCATCGTGGTGACGACCCCCCAGCAAGCGGCCGCCGATGTGGCCGAGCGCGCCGGGACGATGGCGTCGATGATGCACCAGCGGGTCGCCGGTGTCGTGGAGAACATGTCGTACCTGCCATGCCCGCACTGCGGCCCCGAGCACCGGCTCGAGGTCTTCGGCAGCGGCGGTGGGGACCGGGTCGCGGCCACGTTGGGCGGCCGCTTCGGCTACGACGTCCCGGTGCTGGCGCGGATCCCGCTGGACGAGCGGCTGCGAGCCGGCGGCGACGACGGCACCCCGCTGGTCGTCACCGACCCCGACTCCCCCGCCGCCGTTGAGCTGGCCCGGGTCGCCCGCACCGTCACCGCCAAGGCACGCGGTCTGGCGGGCATGCAGCTCGGGCTCACGCCGGCCGGTCGCTGAGCGACGCGGTCGGCAGGGGGCTTCGATGCTGGGAATGGGGATACCCGAGGTGGTGCTGATCCTCATCGTCGCGGTGTTCGTCTTCGGCCCGGACAAGCTGCCCGGCCTGGCCAAGCAGGCCGGAGGTTTCCTCCGCACCGCCAAGCAGATGCTGGACAACGCCCGCAACGACCTCGCCGACGAGCTGGGTGAGGACTTCCGCGACATCAACCTGCGCGATCTCGACCCGCGTGAGATCGTCCGCCGCAACGTTCTCGAGGCGATGAACGACGACGAGGACAGCGCCACCACGACGCCGGAGCTGCCGCCCGGCCGGCAGCCGCTGAGCTTCGGTGAGCGCCCGCCGTACGACCCCGAGGCCACCTGAGCGGGCCAGGCGGTGTCCGGTCGGCCCGCGGTGGGGTCAGCCCTCGGCCCGCCCTAGCACGACCGTGGTGCTGCGAGTGTCACCGCCGCGTCGGTAGCGCAGCCGGATCGTGTCTCCCGGCGCGCGCGAGCGGATCGCCACGATCAGCTCGATGCCGTCGGTGACGGGCTCGTCGTCGATCCCCACGATGACGTCCTCGGTCTGCAGGCCCGCAGACTCCGCCGGCCCACCGGCGCTCACGGCCGAGATCACCGCCCCCCGGTCGTCGCCGGCCGCCACCTTCGCCCCGACGATGGGGTAGACCGCGACCCCGCGGCGGATGAGCTGCACGGCGGTGACCCGTACCTGGTCGATGGGGATGGCGAAGCCCACGCCGATGTTGCCGGACTGGCTGCCGGTCGATCCGCCCACGGTCGCGATGGCGGAGTTGACGCCCACCACCCGGCCACGGAGGTCGACCAGCGGCCCGCCGGAGTTGCCGGGGTTGATGGCTGCGTCGGTCTGGATGGCGTTGATGAACGAGTCCTCGCCGGAGCCGCCCGCGGTGACCGGGCGTTCCAGCGCGCTGACGATGCCCGACGTGACCGTGCTGGTCAGGCCGAGCGGCGAGCCGAACGCGACCACGGGCTGCCCGACGCGCAGGGCGCCCGACGAGCCGAGGTGAGCCACCCGCAAGCCGCGTGAGCGCACCTCCAGCACTGCGAGGTCGTAGGAGTCGGACGTGCCGACCAGCTCGGCGGCCCGCTCACGGCCGTCGGGGAGGACGATCGAGATGCCCTCGCCCCGGCTGGCGACCCCTACGACGTGCGCGTTGGTCACGACGTGACCCCGCCCGTCGAGCACGAATCCCGACCCGGTCGCGCCACCCTGGCCGTTGACCACGCGGATTTGCACGACGCTGGGCAGCAGCCGGTTGGCCACGGCCGCGACGTTGGAGTTGTCGGGCGGCAACGGCGCCGGGTCGGCCTGCAGGGGCTCGACATCCCTCTCGCCGGCGCCGCTGGTGGCGCTGGTGCCGTCGCCGGCCCCGGCGTCCGACCAGTTGATGACCGCGAAGGTGCCGAGGATGCCTCCGATCAGGCTGACGACCAGGGACAGCGCCAGCAGCGGCACCCAGGGCGTACTGGTGGGAGCCGGCGCTGGTGGCCACCCCTGACCGGGGTATGCCGGCGCCTGGCTCGGCCATCCACCGGGATGCGGACCAGGTGCACCCTTGCCGGGCTGGACGCCTGCCGCACGGGGATCTCCGTGCCAGCCCGGGGCACCCCACCCGGGATAGGGTGCCGGCGCCGACGGGCGGAGAAGGTCCGGCGGGGGCCGGTCTGCTGGGGTTTGGTCTGCTGGGGTTCGGTCTGCTGGGGTTTGGTCCGGTGGGGTCCGGTCGGGGACGACCGGGACCGCATGCGCCTGCTGGCCGGCGGCATGCTCGGCACCGCTGTGGTCGTTCTCGCTCACCCTGCCTGCTCCCGTGCTGCTCGCGGCCCGCATCGACCCGCATACATCGGCCGATGTCGCACCCAAGCATGACTCACTGCGCACGAAGGTGCTGCACGGTGTGACGACTGGGCTCAGTCTCGAGTTGTGGACCAGTGTGCCACCGACACCGTGGCGGCAGGGGTGGCGGGCACGCCTGCGGGTGGTGCCGTCACCGGGGCGCGGGGCGTCAGGGGCGCCGCACCCGGCCCCGGAGAAGCGGGCGGGCCGACGGGCACCAGCCAGGCCACCGCCAGCAACCCGGCACCGACCCCGGCGCCGAGCACGGCGACCCGGGCACGAGAGTCAGGGGTCGCGCCGGTCGCGCAACGGTCGGCTCGCTGGCGTCGGTGCTCGGCCGCCGGGAGCTGGAGCAGGCTGCTGAACAGGTCGTCCCGCGGCGCTGGCTCCGGGTAGGCAGACAGGCCGGTGGTGGCCTGCTTGACCTGCCGTTGCGCCCGGACGGCGCCGCGGCAGCCCGCGCAGCCGTCGAGGTGGCGCGCCACCGTACCGGTTTCGACGTCGGCGAGCTCGTCGTCCACCCAGGCCGCCAGCTGTGTGCCGTCCGGACACCTCACAGGCTCACCCCGGCGACCTCGAGCGGGCCGGCATAGCGCGTGCGACCACCGGTCGGCGCACGATGGGCCAGCGCCTTGCGCAGCAGGCGCCGCCCGCGATGGATGCGCGAGCGGACGGTGCCGGACTTGATGGCGAGGACATCGGCGATCTCGTCGTACGACATTCCTTCGACATCGCACAGGACGACTGCGGCCCGGAAGTCACCAGGCAGGCTCGCCAGCGCCCGCTCCACGTCGTCGTCGAAGAGCCGGTCAGCGACCTGCCGATCCGGTGCAGCGGAGCTGGCTGGCAGCCGGGCGGCAACGTCCGCGCTGAGTGCGTCGAACCGGATGCGGGCCCGTCGCCTGGCCTTGTCCAGAAAGAGGTTGGTGGTGATGCGGTGCAGCCAGCCGGCGAAGTTGTCGGGCGCGTAGGAGTCCAACGACCGGAACACGCGGACGAAGACCTCCTGGGTGAGGTCCTCAGCATCGTGGGAGTTGCCGGTCAGCCGGTAGGCGAGGCGATAGACGGGCGGGGTGTGCTCGCGGACGATCTGCTCCCAGCTGGTAGGCGCCGGACTGGTCGGCGCCGGGCTGGTCGGCGAGGGGTGTCGAGCGACGGCAACCATCGGCTACTCCTCTGGACAGGTACGGATCACTATGTGGCCCACACCTGAGAAGACGCCCAGAACGGCCTGACGGTTGGCCCAGTAACGGACTCGCAAAGGACCCGCCGGCGTCTGGCGACGGGCAGCGACCGTGTTGCGACTCCCGGCGACGGCCGCCGACCCACTAGGCTCGGGCCACCGGCGAGGTGCCGGGTCCACCGGCTACCGCCAGCCACGTCGAGGGAGATCGCCATCAGCACTGGGTTGTCGCCCCAGAGTTGGGCCTATGCAGAGGATTTCGTCACCGAGGACGACGCGTTGCGATCCGCGCGGAGTCGTGCCGAGGAAGTGGGCGTCAGCCCCATCGGCCCAGGCGGTGGAGCGGCGCTCGGCTTCCTCGCCGCCCTCGTCGGCGCCCGCGCAGTCGTCGAGATCGGCACCGGCACCGGCGTCTCGGGCCTCTGGCTGTTGCGCGGTATGCAGGCCAGCGGCGTCCTGACCAGCGTTGACCTGGAGGCAGAGCACCAACGTCTCGCCCGCGAGACGTTCAAGGAGGCCGGCATTCCCGCGCAGCGCTACCGGCTGATCGCGGGCGCCGCGCTCGACGTCCTGCCCCGGCTCACCGACGGCGCGTACGACCTGGTGTTGTGCGACGCCGTCAAGGGCGAGTACGCCGAGTACCTGCGCGAAGCACTGCGGCTGCTACGCCCCGGCGGGCTCGTGGTCGTGGACAACGCGCTGTGGCATGACAAGGTCGCCGACCCCGCGCAGCGCGACCCCGAGACGGTCACGATTCGCGAGCTGGGGCGGGCGGTGCGCGACGACGAGGCGTTGATGCCGCTGCTGCTGCCGGTCGGCGATGGGCTGCTCGTCGCCCGCAAGCTCACCTGACCGCTCATCCGTGAGTTTCTGCACGCTCATCCGTGAGTTTCTGCACGCTCATCCGTGAGTTGTTCGCGCAAGACCGGAGACACTGGTCCGAGGCGCCGACCGGGATGCGGATAGCAAGTCCACTCCCAGACGGGCGGAACTTGGGCGACGCCTTGTCGCCCGACGATGCCGCCTGCGCCGATTTCGTCGCGGCTCAGCTGAGCGACGAAAGAGCATGCCCCGCGCGCACCGTTTCTTACCATCGCATTTCCTGTGGTGGGTCGACGGTGATCGCTGGCTCGGGAGGCAGGGCTGCAGCACGGATGTCCCTCCGTCCTCGACGCCGGCGGGCACATCGGTTCCTACGCCCATCGGCCAGACGGCAAAGACATGCCATCCCCGCGCTCGGCGAGTCACTGACGCAAGCGCCACAGGTCGGCTCGCACCGCGTGCCGACGATCCTCGACGCCGACCACTGGGCGTTGCGCCGTCGAGGCGAACGGCGGCAGGCTTAAGGCCGAAGCTAGGACAGGTTGCGCTTCCGGACCCGACTGCCAAAAAGTCACGGATCGTGGCGCAGGAACTCACGGATGAGCGTGCAAAAACTCACGGATCGCGGTTTGGGGGGTCGGTCAGGGGACGACGGACTTCAAGGCGTCGCCGAGGTCACCGGCCTCGCCGGCATTCAGCTCGACGACGAGCCGGCCCCCACCCTCGAGCGGGACGCGCATCACGATGCCGCGGCCCTCCTTGGTGACCTCGAGCGGGCCGTCACCCGTCCTCGGCTTCATGGCCGCCATGGGCGTATCCCTTCTCACCGTCGCCACGCGCCGCCCCAGGTGAGGGCAGCAGCACGGTCGTGGTCGTCGGCGCGAACCCATTATTCCGTACGGACACAGCACCCGGACACCGGCGGCACCTTGCTCGCGTCGACACCGGTCTGGGGCAGACTGCGCGCATGCATGCCCGGTCGGCCCTCTTCGACGTCTGGGGCGACCACATCGCCGCGCGTGGCGGCCGTGCACCGATCGCAGCGCTGGTGCGGCTGCTGGCCGCCCTGGACATCTCCGAGCCGGCCGTGCGCACCGCAGTCTCCCGGATGGTGCGCCAGGGCTGGCTGGAAAGCATCGCGACGCCGCAAGGCCCCGGCTACACCGTGACCGAGCGTGCCCGGGTGCGGCTCGACGATGCCGCGACGCGCATCTACCGCACCACCGAGGCGCCTGCCTGGGACGGGCACTGGCACGTGGTAGTGCTCAAGCACGTGCCGAGCCGCAGCGCTCGCAACAGAACCCGCGCGGCGCTCGGGTTCCTCGGATACGGCTCGCTGCAGGGCGACGCGTGGATCGCTCCGCGCCCGGCGGTCGGCCTGGCCACAGCACTGGCGGCCGAGGGAGCCGGTGGCTACTGCTTCGACGCGGTTCCGCACAGCGGCGTGGCTGGACCGGAGGCGGTCGACGCGGCCGAGCTTGCGCGGACGGTGTGGGACCTCGACGACCTGGCCGCCGCGTACGAGCGGTGGGAGAAGCGGGCCACCGTCTGGACCGACCGTGCCGGGCCCGACGTCGACGACGACGAGCAACAGTTCGCCGTCCGCAGCATGCTCGTGCACGAATGGCGCAAGTTCTTGTTCACCGACCCCGCATTGCCCACCGAGCTGTTGCCCGGCGACTGGCCCGGCCACTCCGCGGCACTGCTGTTCGACCGGGAGTCGGCGCGGCTCGCACCGGGCGCGACCCGGTTCGTCGACGCTTGCCTGCACCCCGAGGAGGAATCGCCGTGACAAACACCGAGCGAGCCGACCGGGCCGGTAGGGGTCCGGTCGGATACGACGTCGAAGCGGCTGTCGCGACCATCACCCTGCAACGGCCGGAGGCCATGAACAGCCTCGACCGCGCCACCAAGGACGCCCTGCGCGACGCCGTGACCCACGCCGCCGACGACGACACCGTACGCGCGGTTCTGGTCACCGGGACGGGTCGCGCCTTCAGCGTCGGGCAGGATCTGCGCGAGCACGCGGCGGCGCTCCGCGAGGTGCCGTTGGAACAGCTGTGGGCGACCGTGGAGGAGCACTACGCCCCGATCGCGCAGGCGGTGGCGACCATGGGCAAACCGGTCGTGGCCGCGGTGAACGGGGTCGCCGCGGGAGCCGGCGCCTCGCTGGCCTTTGCGTGCGACCTGCGGGTGGTCGCCGACACCGCCAGCTTCAACACCGCCTTCGCCGGCATCGGGCTGAGCTGCGACACCGGCGCCTCCTGGACGCTGCCACGCCTCGTCGGTCACGCCCGCGCGCTGGACCTGCTCTACCGCCCGCGCGGCGTCGACGCGGCCGAGGCCGAGCGCATCGGGCTGGCCAGCCTGGTCGTGCCTGCCGACCGGCTGCTCGACGAGGCCCTTGCCTTGACGCGCACCCTGGCCACCGGCCCGACCCTCGCGTACGCAGGCATCCGGCAGGCGTTGGCGTACTCGGCCAGCCACTCGCTGGCGGAGTCGCTGGCCTTCGAGGCGACGCAGATGGCCCGCACCGGCGGCTCGCAGGACCACCTCGACGCGGTCGATGCGTTCATGGCCAAGCAGCCGCCGCGGTTCCGCGGTCGCTAGTGCTTCTCGCTGTTAGTTCTTCGGGGGTGTGATCCAGCGGTGGGGTCGCCGAGGTAGAGGCCGCAGGCGGTGTCGAGTGCGTCTTCGGGGGTGCCGGCGGTGAGGCCGTCGGGCAGCATGCTGGGCTGGTAATCGTCGTGGCTGGCCCGGTAGATCGAGAAGCCCCATCTGGCGGCTGAGCCGCCGTATCGCAACCGGCAGAGTCGGAGCTGTTGACCGTCGGCCAGAACCCCGGTGACGTAGGCGAACCCCGCGCGGTGGGTGACCTCAACGTCGGCCAGTTGCGGCCAGCGTTCCCGGGCCCGGGCGTGGAGTTTGTAGGCCAGTGAGGACTTGGTGGACTCGGGGACCTTGGGCATGGCATCCATGGTGGGCCAGGTGCTGAGCACGGCTGGGCACGGT
>JBBSMN010000015.1:0-23896 GCA_038233135.1 Propionibacteriales bacterium | reverse complement strand
GTGGGCTCAGCAGGGATCGGGGACAACAACTCAGGCACAGGCACCTGCCAGCGGGGGAAGACGCGGTCAGGAACACCACCACCCTCCCCCTCACAGCCCCAAGATCAACAAGCCACGCCGCGAGGGCCCTGAGTAGTTACACCGAACGGTACATTCCCGGTCGATGCGCAGCACCCCGCAGACCCGCATCTCGCAGGCGGATCCCCGACCGGTCGCCTAACGGCGGCAGGGCCGGCTAGCGAGATTGCGCTCGGCTAGGTTCGACAACAGCCGTGGGCGTCACGGCGGGACCCGGCGTTAGCTCGGGCAAGATCGGTGCGTGACTGACTTGGTTGACCGAGAACCTGCCGGACAGCTGCGACCGGCGATCGTCCTGAGCACCGCTGAGGGCGCGTGCACCGTGTTCGCCGACGGGGGACGGAAGTGGTGGCCTACGCGCGGCCCTTTCCTGCGCCGCGCACCGAGCGGGTGGCTCCCAGTCACCTGGTCGCCGTCGCTACCGCAGCCGACGGCTCTGACGTCGTCATCTGGCGCTGGTTCGACGCCGTCGTCCTGGAAGGTGTCGATGGAGCCATCCGACTCTGGGAGCCAGCCCACGGGACCGTGGTCGCCCAGCCCCGGGACCGGGAGTACATCTACCAGCCGGGGAGCAGGGCTTACCTATCGGCCGGCCTGCCCGGCGCAGAGTGGTGGGTGGCCGGACCCGCGGTCGACCGCGCCGAGGATGCCGACGTCGACCTCACCGAGGTTCAACGCTTCTTCACCAGCGCCGGCCTGTGGGAGCGCCTCACCTGAGGCCGCCCGCCAACCCGGTAGCCGGCCCTCACGCCTGCTGCCGCGTGGGATGCCGCTGCAACGCAAGGACCATCACGCAGACGCGCCCAGAGCCCGGATAGGGATCCGCTTGCGGACCCACCGCCCTCAGCCTGGAGCGGTTCCGATGCGCAGCCGGTTGCCATCCGGATCGGGCACCTCGAAGTCTCGACCCCACGGCATCTCATCGATGGCCGTCACACCGAGAGCGGCGGCGGCGGCGGCATCCAAGTCGTCCACGTACAGGTACACGAGGGTTCCGCATTGCGCGTCACCGGTGTGCTCCGACAGGTGCAGCTGGGCGTCGCGAGAGCGATCGCTACGTAGAGCGGGAGTCCCGGCTCGAATCGGTGCTCCCACTCCTTCACGAAGCCGAGCTGCTTGTACCAAGCGACCGCCGCGGTCCCATCGGCAACTCGCAGGACTGGTGCCAGATGCGCCGTCATGCCGCGAGTGTTCCGAACAGCCGACGTGAAGGCCAGGGTCGTCCTACTCGTCGATCCGCTTGCGGCATCGTCCGGTGGAGGCTCGGCTATCGGGTGCCGGGCCGCGGCGCTCGACCGAGAACCGACCACGCGATGACGTGGCTCGCACCAGTCATCGGGACACGGTCAGCGCGTCACGGGGAAGACGAGGTGGGTGACGCGGTCGCCTTGGATGCAGGTGGTCGGGTTGCCGAGCGGGGCGTCTTGCGCTGAGAGCTCGCCGAAGAAAGGTCGGTTGCCTTCGCCCATGACGACCGGCACCAGGTCGACCGCCACTTCGTCGAGCAGCCCCAGTTCTAGTGCCTGTCGGGCGATGGTGCCCCCGCTGACGGTGACGACGAGGTCACCGGCGATCTCTTGCGCTCGCGCGATGGCCGCTTCCACGCCGTCGGTCACGAAGGTGAACGGCGCGTCAGGATGCGCCTCTACCCAGTCCGTTGGGACCTGGTGGGTCACCACGACGACGGGGACGTCCAGGGTGTGGCGACCCTGCCAGCCCTCGGCCACCTCAAACAGCTCGCGGCCGCAGACCAGCGCACCCAATGAGGAGACCCAGCCCTTCCAGTGCCCTGCACTCGCCGGGCTCAGGTGGACGGTGAAGTCCCCGGCCGGGGTAGGCAGGGCTACCTCACCGTTCTGCAACCAGTCGAACAAGCGGCCGATGGTGTTGTCCTGCTTGGCGACGTACCCGTCCAGGGACATGATCGCCTGCGCCTGCACTCTTCCTATGGTCTTGTCCTTCCTCACGCCTGTTTCGTACGGTAGGTCTGTGCGACGATGCCGCTGGGGAATGGTGTTGTGTCGAGGAGTTCCAGGTGCCGCGATGCTGGCAGCTGATCGAAGAGGGGCTGCCCGCGGCCCAGCACCAGAGGCTGGATCAGCAGGCGGTACTCGTCGATCAGGTCTTCCGCGGCCAGCGCGCCGGGCGAAGCGGGCGCCGCCCCATACGATGACATCCGCGCCGGGTTCGGCTTGGATGGCGGTGATCTCCGTGGCGAGGTCGCCGCGCGCGACCCGGGTCTCCGGCCAGGTCGCCTCGGCGTCGTCGATGGTCGTGGAGAACACGACCTTCGGGATGTCGTTCATCGGTGCGGCGTACGCGTCTGTCGACTCCGGCCAGTACGACGACATCTCCTCATACGTGGTTCGGCCCATCAGGTGTGCACCCGCGCTGCTGATGCGCTCCAGCTTTCACCGCTTGACCTCGGCGTCCGCGATCGCGACGCCGGGATGCTCGCGATCACTGCCCACGAATCCGTCCAGCGACATCGACATGTACAAGACAACCTCACGCATGACCAGCCTTCTTATGACGCCCATAGGTAGCAAGACCAGGTCGGCGCACGAAACTCATCGCCCCGGCCATGCCAAGGGCGGCTCGAAAGACGTCCGTCATAGGTGCTGCGGGGATCACGAGCAAGCACCGTCTCCCGGTGGCAGAGTCCTGGACATGTTCGAGGGGTTCACAACGATCCGGTGCTGACAGCCACCTGCTGAATGCGATGACCGAGCTGAGGCACGACCAGTTCGCTGGCGCTGGTCATGACCGTGGCAGCTACGACGCGCTGCAGATGGCCCTGGACTACCGGGACCGGGTCACCCGCGCAGCGCTGCTGAACTGCCTGCCGATCAGTGAGCACCTCGACTAGACCGTGGTCTCCCGCAGGCGGTTCGGCAATCGAGACGAGATCTGCCTTTTTGGGGAGGTCTTGTCGGGGCGCTACGTCATGTGCGGCAAGGAGCGGCTGCTTGTCGCTTGCCAAGATGTAGGTCTCCAGGGCCGGCTTGCTTCGTTCAGTACGCGTCGGGCAACCTGTTCTACGGTCAGCGACTTGTGGTTCCGGTTCGAGTGGTTGCACCGCGGAGCAGGCGGCGCACGAGTGGCGAGCGGGCGCCTTCGAACGCCCCGACCCTCCCAGTCGGGCGGACCATCGGATTCAGCCCTGGGCGCGGGCCCAATCGGCCACGCGACGGGCGGACTCCTCCTCGTGGAGGTCCTCGACGCGGCTCATCACCGACCAGCGCACTCCGAACGGGTCTCTCACGCTGGCGAACCGGTCGCCGGAGACGAAGTTCGTGAGCGGTTCGCGCACCACGGCCCCGGCTTCCTCGACCCGCGCCACGACGGCGTCGACGTCGGCGACATACAGACCGAGGGAGTAGCAGGCGCCGTCACCGCTCTCGCCGCGGGGTGCCGGCAGCAAACCGTACGCCGGGCTGGGCTCGCCCAGCTGCAGCTGCCCGTCGCCGAAGTCAAGCACGGCGTGCACGACGACGCCGCCCATCTCGGTGACGTCGACGACGCGGGCAGCGAAGACGTCACGGTAGAACGCGATGGCGTCCCCCGCGCCCTCGACCGCCAGGAACGGCGTCAACGCGGTCACGCCGTGCGGCTTCCCCCGGGTGGTGTGCTCGCCAGTCACGCCGCGGGTGTTCTCGTTGGGTTCGTTCTCGTTGGTCGCCATGGCAACGACGCTACGGCCGCGGCACCCGGTCGGCTTGAAGATCCACGCCACCCCTCGAGGGCCGCTTCGCGGAGGGGGCCGTACGCTCCCAGCCGTGGACAAGGCCTCGGCCTCGGCCGATAACGAGCACCGCACGCGGCCTCACCGAGGCGTGCTCTACCCCGCGCAGCTGCCCACCTTCCGCCGGCTCGGCCCGCCGCCGAAGGTGGCCGACCTGGTGCGGTGGTTCTGGATCCCGGAATGGGACCTCGTCGACTGCCGCGCGTCCCGCCAGCACCTGATCGCGTTCCCGGCGCTGAACCTCGTCGTCGAGCGCGGGGACCTCGCACCGCCCGGCATGGTCGGGCTGTCCGGGCCGACGACGCGGGCCTCGTACCGCGACCTCACGGGCCGCGGCTGGGCCGTCGGGGCCCTGCTGCGCCCCTCGGCCGTGCGAGTCTTCACCGAGGACCCCGGGGCGCTGACCGACGACTACATCGCGCTCGACCTCCCCGACCTGCGCGACCCGGTGACCGAGGCGATGTCGGCGCCGGGCCCGGACGAGAAGCGGCACCCCCTCGCGGTCGACGCGTTCGCGACCTGGCTGGCGGGCCACGTGCCGGCGCCGCACGAGGAGGCACTGCTGGCCAACCGGCTCGCCGACGCCATCGACCTCGACCGCGAGGTGCTGCGCGTGGAGGACGCCGCCGAGCGGGTCGGCGTCTCAGTGCGGACCGCCCAGCGGCTGGCGCAACGGTACGTGGGCATCTCCCCCGCCGCGATGATTCGGCGCCGCCGGCTGCAAGAGTCGGCCGAGCGGCTCCGCCTCGACCCGACGCTCGACCTCGCGGCCCTCGCGGCCGAGCTCGGATACAGCGACCACGCCCACCTGACCCGGGACTTCCGCGCCACCCTCGGCATGACCCCCAGCAGTTACCGGCGCGAGGCATCGGGCTTATCCCGACCCGGGCCGCAGCGGCAACCACCACGTGACACCAGGCCCCGAGGAGGCCCCAGCCCACAGGGGGCACGACCACCGTGGGCTCTCACCGGCACTCACCGCCGGGCGCGGTCCTGATCCTCGCTCGATCGGCGACCGGTGGCGGATCCGCACTCCGGTGGGGCGTCACGCTTCTCGGGACAGCCGTTTGATCGGAGACAGACGGCGGACGCGCCACACAATCCCGAGTGCAGGGTCTCCTGTAGGACCTGACTCGAGCCGCTCCACGGCGAAGCCCTCCCGCTCATAGAACGCACCCGCGCGCTCGTTGGCGACGAAATGTTCCAGATGCAGCCGATCAGCGTCAGCAGGCAGCTGCCTGGTGAGGGCAGCAGGAGCTGGGAACCCAGCCCACGGCCGCGACGCTCAGGGTGGACGTAGAGCTTGTAGACCACATGGTCGGTGCCGCTGCACCCGCGCTGACCGACACCGACAAGCTGCCCGTCGGCCTCGGCGACGACCACCAAGCCCCCTGCCACGGCTACACCGACGTGCGTCTCGTTCCACCATCTGTGGACCTGTTCATCAGCGGCCTCCGTGCCGAGAAGCGGCGCGTAATGGGGGCGAACGTGCGCGTCACCGAACCGACAGGTGGCCGCGACATCGTCGTGCTCAGCGTCCCTCACGACCGGTTCGGGCCTCGACCCCATCGCGCGCTCCCTCAGCGAACCACACTCGATCTCGTCCTAGTCAGGCTACGACAGCACAGGCCGGGGCTGGGTCCCGCAGAACAATCGGTCACCGGTGTCCGCGGATGCTGGTAGGACGGTCGGATGGATCTTCGACTGGCCGGGTTGCGTGCATTGATCACCGGCAGCAGTGGCGGGGTCGGCGCAGCCATCGCCGAAAAGTTGGCACGGGAGGGCTGCCGGGTCATCGTGCACGGCCGCCGGGAGGGGCCGGCTGAGGAGCAGGCGGAGTCGATCCGGCGTGGCGGCGGCGACGCCGAGGTTCTCTTGGGTGATGTCGCGGTCGGTGGTGAGCCAGAGCGGCTCACCGCCGCGGCGCTCGAAGGCGGACCGGTCGACGTGCTGGTCGCCAACGCCGGACCGTTCGCCGAGCATCGTTTCGTCGAGGCCACCGATGAAGACTGGACCTCGGCGTTCGCGGGGAACGTGGTCTCTGCTGTCGGGTGCGCCCGTGGGCTGATCCCGGCGATGCGGGACGCGGGTTGGGGCCGGGTCATCACCATCGGCAGCCGCGGTGCGGCCATCCCGCTGGCGAACATGGTCGAGTACTCCGCGGCCAAAGCAGCGCTCGTCAACGCGACCGGCGCACTGGCCCGTGAGTTGGCTGGCACCGGGATCACGGCGAACGTCGTCAGTCCCGGTGTCATCCTCACCCCAGGGCTGCGGGAGATGTTTGAGTCACGTGCCCGGGCCGCCGGCGACGAGCGATCCTGGGAGGACCTCGAACCCGAGGTCGTGACCGACTATGCCCCCAACCCGGTCGGCCGGCTCGGTCGACCAGAGGACATCGCCGCGGCGATGGCCTTCTTGGCCAGCCCGCTCGCCGACTACATCACTGGCGCAACCCTGCGGGTCGACGGAGGCATCACCCCGAGCGTCAACCCGTAGTCCAAGGAGGCGGCCGGCGGCGGATCCGCTTGGGAGTACATCTAGTTTGGGCCACTCGACCGTGACCTCCGCGTCTGATGGTCCGGGGGAAGGGACATCGACCCCAAAGTGAGCAACGTCCGGGACGGAACACGAGGGGAACCCAAAGTGGCGAGCTTTCGCGCCGCAAAACCCGAGGATGCTGCCGGGTTGCGCGACCTCGAGCGGGCAGCGAGCCTTCCAGCCTTGGCGCACGTCTTCCCGCCGTCCCGATATCCCTACCCTGACGGCGAGGTGTTCCACCGTTGGCAACTCACCCTGGCCGACAAGGCGGTCGGGGTGCTCGTGGTGGACGACTCCCCCGGGCTTGCCTGTCTGGTCGCCTGCGACAGCGAGGTCATCCGACACCTTGCCGTGCACCCGGCATGCTGGGGCGAAGGCCTGGCGGCGGCCGCGATGACGCACGTGGTCGACCGCTCACCAGTCCGCCATCTGTGGTGCTTGGAGGCCAACCACCGAGCCCGCGGCTTCTACCGCCACCTGGGCTGGGAACCGTCCGGAGCCACCCGTGCAGCCGAATGGCCGCCCTACCCGATCGAGATCGAGCTCGTCCTGCCGCGGCCGTGACTGCTGCAGCCGGGTGGGGAGGGTACGCGTGCAGGGACCTGGAGGGTCGGCCGTGAAGCGATCTGGACCAGAGTCCGTGCAGGTACGAGAGTCGCCACATCGCACCCGATGACCGATCCCTGTCCGGTGATAGATCGTGCCTACGGAACCTCGCGACTCGTTGTGCTCAGTCAGTCGCGGACGACGTTGAGGTTGCGGCTAGCTGCGGCGGCGCTGAGCCGTTCGTCGAAGGAGGCGAGGCGTGCCTGGCCATCCTCGGCCGTCAGCAGGACACAGCAGTCCGGCATCTTCAGACTGGTGTCGACGCGGAGTTGCGCGAGCCTGGCAGCGGAGTCGCCAGGAAAGGCCAGCTCTTTCAGATCCAGGTCATCAAGGGCTTCTCGGGCGGCTGCGAGACGCCCTTCCCGGGCGGGCATGACGAGCACCTCGGCGACAGTCAGGGTGTTCGACGCGAAGTCATCATCGATCTCCCGGCTCAGGAGCGTCTCAGCGCGCAGGTGGTGAGCGTCTTCGCTGTCAAGGTAGGCAATCAGTACGCTGGCGTCGAGCACCATCACGCCGGCCACTCCTCGCGTGACCCTTCGAGATAGTTCGGTCCGTAGACGCCGGTCAGGACTCCACTGTGCTTGCGGAGCGCGGCAAGCCGACGGCGCCGTCGTTCCTCGTGAGCATGCTGCGCGGCACGGTGCCCCTCTAGCGCGAGTTTCACCAAGACTTGGGCGCGACTCAAGTCGGGCCACTTCACCGCGGCTTCGTCGAGCGCCTGCGCAAGGTCGTCGGTTTCGGTGACGAAGTGTCGGGGACGAGTGGTCGGCATTCCGCAAGTGTAGCCCTAGCGGACCTAGGTGCTACACCTTTCGGTCCGGCGAGGCATCGAGTCGATGCCAATCGGTGCCTGTCCTGGCCCTTTGGGGATCCCCTTGCGCGACATCCGTGTTCTCCGACGGCTAGCCCGACGCCTGTTCACGCGATGACGAGGCGGTACTCCAGGATCGGTACGACGGCGCCACCGACCTCGTGCGATCCAGCCGGGCCGCACAGATGCCAGCCGTTGCGCCGGTAGAACGCCCGGGCGCGTTCGTTGCCCTCGATCACGTGCAAGTGCGCGTCTGCGACCCCCCACTCTCGGAAGGCGTCGACCACCACATCCATCAGCGCCTGCCCCGCCCCGGTGTCTTGCCGCTCAGGAAGCACGTGGATCGCGTTCAACTCCGCACCCGACTCCGCGACGAACTGGCCGAGCGCAAACCCGACCGTCTCACCCTCGTGCTCAACCACGACGCCCGCGTGCTGCTCGGGCAGGCTCGCCAGTCGGGCCCTCCACACGCCGGCCTGCTGCTCGGGCGTCACCCGCGCGAGAGCATCGGCCGGCA
Source organism: Propionibacteriales bacterium (assembly GCA_038233135.1). Taxonomy (GTDB): domain Bacteria; phylum Actinomycetota; class Actinomycetes; order Propionibacteriales; family Nocardioidaceae; genus JACCVL01. Next base: position 15,598 of record JBBSMN010000015.1, on the reverse strand, counting down.
CCAGCCCGGCGTACGCCCCTTGTCGGCTGCAGGAGTGCAGCCAGCCGATCCGCTCCACATCGGCGTTTACCCAGCGGCGCACGGTCTGGCTCCTCGGCATGGACCCATCATGCCGACCCGTCTGCACAAGCGGATCCCGTTCCGGAGCACCGCTCCGCCCCGAAGCTGGGAATATGCTTGCCGAAGTCGATCGGGGGCCGTGGCGCGTCGCGCGGGTGCTGGGCTCATCTCATTCGGACCAAGCCCCGCGCAACGCTACCCGCCGGGACGCTCTGTCTCGCTGCTCAGTGTGGTGAGGCAGGAGGTAGCGTGCGTTGGTAATCGCTGTTCGGACGAAGGAGCCATCCATGATGACCAGTTCAAGCCTGCAGTCGACCGGCCGCTGGGGGCTGCGGTACTCCTTGGTGACCAACCTCGTGTGGATCGGGGCGTTGAAGTTCAAGAGCTACGAGGTGGACAATATCGATCCGTTGGTCTCCTCGAGCCCACTCTTCGCGCCGCTGCGTGCGAGGATGAGCAGGCAGCGATTGGCGCGGCTCATCGGCGTGACAGAGATCCTGCTCGGCTCACTGATCGCCGCCAAGCCGCTGGCCCCACGCGCCTCGGCTGTCGCGAGCCTGGGCGCCGCGGGGATGTTCGTCACCACACTCAGTTTCATGGCCACCACACCGGGTGTCGCCCAAGAGTCGCACGACGCTTCCAAGCTCTCCATGGTCGGCCAGTTCCTCCTCAAGGACAGCGTGCTCCTGGCAGCCTCGCTCGTCACGGCCGCGGACTCCCTGAAGGCCGCCGAGAACCGCAGGTAGCGCATCGCCCGGTCAACCGTCACCGGTTACGAAGGCCGAGAAGTACTGACACCGAAATCGCTGCTTACACCGTTTTTCGGACAGACCCACGACCGGCTGAGTCCACCGCTAGGCCGAGAGGGACCCTTTCGCGTGCTCGCCAGGTGTCGCAGCCACGGTAGGTGCTCGAGGAGAGTCACACATGCAGTCGTGGGGCACTACCAGGCATGAGCACCTCCAAAGAGCGGTTCATCACCGCATGGCACAGCGACGCCCCCCCGCGTCCTCTGCGGAACGGTCCGCGCCCCTGTCCGGCAAACCCAACCCCCGTCCCGAGGAGTGATCGACATGGCCACAACCGACGACGTGCAGCACTACGACCTGATCGTGATCGGAGCAGGCAGCGGCAACATGCTCCTCGGCGGCGAGCTCTCGCACCTCCGCGCGGCGATCATCGAGCAAGACCGCTTCGGCGGCACCTGTCTGAATCGCGGCTGCATCCCGTCCAAGATGCTGGTGGTCACCGCCGACGCCGCGCACGCCGTCGGTCAGGGGCACCGACTCGGGGTGCACGCCACACTCGACCGGGTCGACTGGCCCGCGGTCCGGGCTCGCATCTTCGACCGCATCGACCCTCTCCATGACAGCGCCGTGGCTTATCGACGTGAACACGGGATCGACGTCTATACCGACCCGGCCCGGTTTGTGGGTCCGCGCGTGCTGCAGGTCGGCGACCAGCACCTGAGCGCGGACCGGATTGTGGTGGCCACCGGGTCTCGCCCGGTCATCCCACCGATCCCGGGCCTGGACGAGGTGGAATTCCACACCTCGGACACCATCATGCGCATCGACGAGATACCCTCCTCGCTGATCGTGATCGGGGGCGGCTACATCGCCGCGGAACTCGGGCACGTCTTCGGCGCCTTCGGCGCCCAAGTCACCATCGTGCAGCGCGGCCCCCGGCTGCTCCCCGCCGAGGACGAGGCCCTCTCCACCCGGTTCACAGAGCTGGCCCAGCGCCGCTTCGACGTCCGGCTCGACACCACCGTCACCGCCGTGGCCGCTCGCGACAAGGGAGTGGCCCTCACCCTCGAGCACGGTGGGCACAGTGAGGTCCTCGAGGGGGACGCGCTGCTCGTGGCTGCCGGGCGACGTCCCAACACCGACCTGCTCGATGTGGCCGCGGCAGGGCTGCCAGTCGACGAGCACGGCCACCTGGTCGCCGACGACGCCTACCAGACCCCGGTGCCCGGCGTGTGGGCCCTCGGCGACGCCGCGAACCACTTCCAGCTCAAGCACATGGCCAACGCCGAGGAACGCGTGGTAGCTCACAATCTCGCCCACCCCGACCAGCCCCAGCACCTGCCCCACCACCTGACCCCGCACGCCGTGTTCTCCGACCCGCAGCTGGCCAGCGTCGGGCTCACTGAACTCCAGGCTCGCGAGCGTGGCATCCACCATGTCGCCGTCGTGCACGACTACGCCGACACCGCCTATGGGTGGGCTCTTGAAGACACCACCAGCTTCGTCAAGTTGATCGCCGATCCAGGCGCCCGAACCCTGCTCGGAGCCCACATCATCGGCCCCCAGGCCGCCATCCTGCTCCAGCCCCTGCTCCAGGCGATGATGCTCGGCCAGACCATCGACCAACTCGCCCACGACGTCCTCTACATCCACCCCGCCCTGACCGAAGTCCTCGAACAGGCCCTGCTCGAACTGTGAGCCGCGAAGGCGCCAGGGACGTGTCTGAGATGGAGCCGAGCCTGGGTAGCGAGGTCGAGGACGTCGGAGTAGGGCGCGTCGAGGCGCCACCGGCCGTATAACTCGGCGAACTATCCGAACGCCTCTGCGCGTTGCGCTCGCTCGTCGTCCACCACTACTGGACCTATCGGCTCGAACGAGCCGGTCGCGGCCACATCAGCGGCACTACCGTCCCGCACCACCATCCTCATTCGAAGCGACAGTCCATGACGGCCCGGCGAAGCGGGCCGTCGGTCCAACTTTTAACAGCACGTCGCGAGGTGAGGCGTACGACGGTCAGGGCCGGGCGCTGTTCGCGCAGCGCGGCGACCCGCTCGGCGGTCTTGCCGTGCGTGGTCCAGGCCCAGCGCAGGATGTGCTCGTGGTCGGTGAGTACGGTCCTCAGGGGTGGCTCGACGTTCCCGTTCCACAGCACCTGGCGCCGCAGTCGGCGGTGGAGCTTCCGGCCAGTCACCTGCCGCATCATCTGCCAGCGGCCGAGGTCGAGCCACGCGAAAAGGTCCGCTCGGGCGGCGAGCAGCGGACGCGCAGTGCGGTACTGCCACTCGGTGATCTATGCCGGCTGGCTCAGCAGGCGGCGTACGTCGTGCTTGAACTGCGGACGGGGCGTCCTCGGCGCCGGTGGCGGCGGCGTAGGCCACGTCGGTGGCCTCGTCGGCGTAGGTCTCCAGCGTCGTCTTCGGGGCCTGACCGGAGTCGTTGACCTCATCGGTGATCGTGGCCACCGTCGGCTGGCTGGACTCGATCCCGGTGCCCCAGCCGTAGTCGGTCTGGTTGCCCGCCGGGTCGATGTAGGACGTCGACCGGCCGTCGGCATCGTAGCCGTACGACCAGATCCGGGTGCCGGGCCCGTTGGTGTCGGTGAGCCCGCTGATCTGCCCGCCGGCGTTGTAGTCGACCTGATAGGTCCGCCCGCCGGTGTCGGTGATCGAGGCCAGCCGGGTCGTCCCGGCGACGTAGTCGTAGCTGATCGTGTTGCCCGAGCGGTCCACATCGCGGGTCATCACCAGCGCCCCGCTGGCCCCGGTCGGGGCGAAGATGGACTTCTGTTGCGACTGGTTGAACGTCAACGCGAACGTGCCGTCATTGCGCTCCAACAGGTCCGCGCCGACCCCACCGGCGGGTTTGGTGAACTTGTTGTAGTCGGCGTTGGCCGGGTCGTTGGCGTTGCGGACGAACGGCCCGAACTCCGCCCCGTCGGAGGCGGAGGCGTTGTAGGCGTAGCGCCGCCGGTCGATCTTGCGTAGCCGCACATCCGGGCCGCCCGACAGGCTCCACTGCGGACCGAACTGACCCACCGCCTCCGCGCGGGAGTTGTACCGCAGCCCCACCGTCAGGTCCAACCCGACCCCGGGGACCTTCAGGTCGTCTGCCTTCAGGTAGGCGTTGCCGGAGCGGTGGTTGACCTTCAACGTGGTCCGGTCATTCAGCGGGTGCTCGGTCTGGGAGTACCAGCCCCTGTCACCCACCTCGGGCGTGTAGGTGAGTACCAGCGCTCCGAGACTCAGTGACCGGATCCGACGGGTGTGGCAGCCTCGACGGCATGTGCCGAAACATTCGCACCCTGTCGCACTTCGAGCCGCCGGCCAGTGCCGAGGAGGTCCGGGCCGCGGCCCGACAGTACGCCCGCAAGGTCGGCGGGACCACGTCGCAGGCCAACGAGGCGGCGCTGGCGCGCGCGGTGGACGCCGTCACCGAGGCGACCGAGCAGCTGCTGGCCGAGCTGGTGTTCAGCTCCCCGCCGCGCGACCGCGAGACCGAGGCGGCCAAGGCCCGGGAACGCAGCGCCCGCAGGTTCTCCTCGCCGGCACCCACCGGCTGACGACGTCTCCCAGCGGAACCAACCGGTCGGCTGATGCGTCCGATCCACATGCGACGACCGCAGCAGGCGATGGCAGGACTGGCAGGCGTGGGCGTGGCGGCGGCCCCCCCCGGGGGGGCCCCGGCGCTGACCCGGGGGGGGCCGGCGGTGGGACCGACCACCGCCGCCACGACACAGGGCGACGAGCTGCAGCGCTTCGGGTCCTGCCGCCGGCTTCGGCAGTGGTACGCGGAAGCGGCGCTCGACCGGGTCACGCCGTGGGGCCTGGGCGGGCCCCCGATCCACCTAGTGAAACGTTCCGGCGCCGTTGATGTGGACGGACTCGGCGCCGAGGACGCCGGCCCGCCGCGTGGCGTGACAACGGCGCCACCGGCACCAACGTGCAGGAGGCCGGTGTCGACGAGCCGGACATCGCCAAGACCGACGGCGAGCGCGTGGTGCTCATGGACGGGGCCGACCTCGTGGTCGTCGACGTCACCGGCCCTCGGCCGGAGGAGGTGGGGCGGCTGCAGCTCGACCGCGGGCGGCGCCCCGACGAGTTGTTGCTGGTCGGCGACCGGGTGCTGCTGCTGGGCGGGAAAGCCCCACGGGGCCTGGTCGACGGCCTGCGCCTGGCAGACCCAGCGCTCCTGCCGGGTCCGTCGAGGGGGACTGCGACGATCACGACGGTGGACATCACCGATCCCACCACGCCCACCGTCGTCGCCGACGAGGACGTCGATGGCTCGGTGGTGTCGGCCCGCGAGGCCGGCGGCATCGTCCGGATCGTCATCTCCAGCCGTCCCCGCCTCGACTTCGTCCACCCCGGTCGCGGCACCACGGCGAATCAGGCGCGGCGAGCCAACCGGCAGGTGATCCGCACCGCGACCGCCGCCGACTGGCTGCCGACCGGGACCGCCGCCGGCGGCGGCGCCACCAACCGGCTGGTCCGCTGCCCCGACGTCCGGCACCCACCGCAAGACGCCGGGCTCGGCCTGGTCAGCGTGCTGACCCTCGACCCGACGGCCCCGGCAGGCCGCTCCGGCACCGGCGAGCCGGCGTCGACCGCGGTGACCGCGGACGGCTCGATGGTCTACGCCAGCCCCGACCGGCTGTACGTCGCCACCACCACCGACGGCTGGGACGGCGCCTGGGGCAGTGACTGGGACGCGGGTTGGAAGGGCAGCTCGAAGGGCGGCGCGACCGCCGTGCACGCCTTCGCCACCGACGGGGACGACACCGCGTACGTGGCCTCCGGCGAGGTCGCGGGCCTGGCGCCGGACCGGTGGGCCTTCAGCGAGCACGACGCCCGACTCCGGGTGGCGACGATGTTGGGCACCAGCTGGGCGCCGCGGGAGTCGGCGGTCACCGTGCTGGAGGAGTCCGGCGGGGACCTCGTCGAGGTGGGCCGGGTCGGCGGTCTCGGCCGGCCGCAGGAGACGATCCGGGCGATGCGCTGGTTCGGCCCGGTGGCGGTGATCGTGACGTTCAAGCAGACCGACCCGCTGTACACCCTGGACCTGTCCGACCCGACCGCCCCCAAGGTCGCCGGCCAGCTCAAGATCCCCGGCTTCTCGGCATACCTGCACCCGATCGGCGGTGACCTGCTGCTCGGCGTCGGCCAGGACGCCGGTGCCCGCGGACGGACGCGGGGGTCGCAGCTGTCCACCTTCGACCTATCCGACCTCGCCCACCCGCGGCGGGTGGACACGGCCAGCCTGGGCTTCGGCCGGAGCCCGGTCGAGGACGACTCCCGAGCCTTCACCTACCTGCCCGAGAAGCGGCTGGCGCTGGTGCCCACCGGCGCGGACCACTACTCCATCCCCAAGCTCAGCGTGCTGCGCATCACCGCGAGCGGTGAGCTGCAGTCGACCGGCAGCCGATGGGTCCCGGGTCCCCCGGACTCCATCCGCGCGTTGCCGCTCGCCGACGGCCGGGTGGCCGTGGTCAGTGGGGTCGCCCGGGCCGGCGGCGGCGCGGTCGTGCGCCTGCTGGCCCCCTGACAGGATTGGCTGCATGCGCTGCCCGGTCGTGGCCGTCGAACGGGTCGTGCCCGCCGACCCGCACACAGTCTTCGAGCTGCTCGCCGACCCGGCGCAGCACGTGCTGGTGGACGGGTCGGGCTCCCTGCGCCGCACCCGTGGCGGCCCCCAGCGGCTGTCGCCGGGTGCCCGCTTCGGCATGGACATGCGCGTCGGCCTGCCGTACCGGATCAGCAACGTCGTGGTGGAGTTCGAGGAGGGCACCCGGATCGCCTGGCGGCACTTCGCCGGCCACCGCTGGCGCTACACGTTGACACCTGCACCCGATGGCCGGACCTTCGTCCGGGAGGAATGGGATCCGTCCAGGGTCCCGCACCTGTGGGTGTCCTACCGGCTAGCGAGATTTCCCGAACGCAACCGCCGGGCGATGGCTGCGACCCTGGAGCGGTTGGCCGAGGCTGTCGCCGATCGGTAGCCACCGACACCGCGAGTAGCAGGAGTGTCTCGACCAAGACACGTCGCGTGTGAGTCACACCGGCTGTGTGCACATGGTGATACTCACGGGCGGTCAGGACTGCGACTGCTCGTCGTGCTCCTTGTCGCGGAGCAGGTCCTCCTGGGTCGGTGCGGAGTCGCCGTCCACACGGAAACGCTTGATGCTGTACGCCAACAGCACCAGCGCGATGACGCCGCCGACAATGATGACGGCTCCGCTCCTCCAGCCGCCGAACGGCAGGTGCGGTCCGCTGATCCACACCTGCGGGATCCGCGGGTTCAGCCCCCACACGACGCCGGCTCCCATCACGACGACGGCACTGAGCGCGCTGCCGATGATGCGGGGCACGGTCGCCACCCCGACCTCCGCGGCGCCCAGCGCCTGCACCCGCATCCAGTCGACCCGGCGCGCGGCCCACTCGAACTCGGTGGCGAGCACGACGAGCCCGGCGAGGATCATCAACAGGCCAGGCCCAGGAAGCACCAGCGCGGCGACGCCGACCGCGATCAGCACCGCCCCGAGCACGGAGACGGCGATCTTGCGCGTCGAGAAGGCGAGCTCGGTCCCGGGGATCTGCGGCACATGACAACGGTACGCGATGGTGCGTTGGACAGGCGTCAGCCAGCGGTGACCGGGGCGCGCAGCTGTCGGCTGGCCCGCAGCAGGTCCAGGACTTCGGCCACCGGCATCGGCGGCGCCAGGTGGTATCCCTGCGCGAACACCTCGTTGCGAATGGTGCGCAGGTGGTCCAGCTGCGCCTGGCGCTCGACGCCCTCGACCACCACGCGCAGACCGAGCGCGCGTCCCATCAGCAGCATCGCGCGCAACAGGTTAGCGGCCCGAGGGTCGCGCTCGATGCCGGTGACGAAGGTGCGGTCGGTCTTGAGCACGTGCACCGGCAGGCTTTGCAGGTAGCCCACCGAGGAGAACCCGACGCCGAAGTCGTCCACGGCGAACTGAACGCCGTCGGCCACCAGACGGGCCATCACCTCGTGGCTGAGCGAGTCCTCCCTCACCACGTCGCGCTCGGTGACCTCGAGCACCAGCTGCTGCTCGCCGAGCGCTCCGATCGTGTCGCGAACCCGGTCCACGAATCCGGGCGCGATCAGCTGCTGGGCAGAGATGTTGACGGCGATCTGGATCGGCGGCAGCCCGAGGCGGCGGATCCGGACCGCGTCGTCCGCAACCCGGTCCAGCACCCGCTCGCCCAACGGCACGACCAGACCGGTCTCCTCGGCCAAGGAGATGAACGAGGTCGGGGCGATCTCCCGACCATCGTGATGCCAACGGGCCAACGCCTCGAGCGCCGTCACCGCGCCCGTTCGGACGGAGTAGACCGGCTGGTAGACGACCTCCAGCTGGTCGAGCTGGACCGCGGTCGCCAGGGCGTCGGCCATCTCAAGCTTGCGGACACGTGCCGTCCCGTACTCCGGCCGGTAGTGAACGACGCAGTTCTTGCCGATCGCCTTGGCCTCGTACATCGCGAAGTCGGCGTTGCGCAGCAGGATCTCGGCGCTCACCGAGCCGTCCGAGCCCGCCACCCCGATGCTGGTGCTGACCGACATCGGGTGGCCGTTGACGTCCGTCTTGGCTGCGACCGCCTCCAGCAACGATGCCGTGATCTGCTCGACCACGCCGACGTCCTGGACATCCTCGAGGAGAACCGCGAACTCGTCTCCCCCCAACCGTGCGACTATGTCGCCGCGGCGTACGCAGGCACCGATACGGGTGGCGGTACGCACGAGCAACGCATCGCCGGCGCTTTGCCCGAAGCGGTCGTTGACCTGCTTGAACCCATCGAGGTCACAGAACAAGACCGCGACCGTCGAACCGTCTCGCCGGGTCCCCGCCAGGGCGTCCTCCACCCGGTCGAGGAAGACGCCGCGGTTGGACAGCGCGGTGAGGATGTCGTGCCGGGCCAGGAACGTCATCTCCCGGGTCAGCTTGAGCCGGGACAGCGCCTCGGACCCGGCGAGCGCGAGCTGGTCGAGGTGCTCGCGGTCGGCCCGCACCGCGGCAGGGTTGCGCTGACCGACCGGTGTGACCAACCACCACTCACGGCTACCATCGGTGATCCGGGCGCCGACCTCACCCGCCTGCGCCGGATGGTCACGGATGCCGCACGGCTGGGCGCGCACCAGCGCGCGACCACCGGAGTCGAGGGCGTCGAGCACCCCGTCGGCAGCCGTCTGACGTTGCACCGAGCGGGACACGTCGAAGAGCACGCGCATGCGTCGCGACCCCTCGCGGTCGCGGGCGGTCGACAACGAGGCGACGAGCAGGGTCGCGACCGGTACGGCCAGCAGCAGGGTGGCCCACGCGTTGACGGCCAGCAGCACCAGAGCGGCCAGGTAGCCCAGTGAGTCGACGGCAACGATGCTGACCATGGACAAGAGCACGTCGGAGCGGCGCTCGTCGCTGTGCGGGGTGGCGCTCTCGAGAGCGACCGAGACCTCGGAGATCACGAAGTCCAGGACGAAGTAGACGCTGCACCCCACCAGCACCGCGACGAACTGCCCCACCTGTACGGGTCCGCCCTCGGGGCCCAGCCAGTCGATCACCCACAGTGCCGCGACGCCCGACGTGGTCATGACCCCGACGTTGAAGAGTTTCGCCACCAGACGCCGGCGGATGAGTGTCTGCGCGAGGACGGCCCCCAGCGCCCAGACCAGCGCGCCGTCGTAGGCGGGGACGAGCGTGCCAAGGAAGGCCAGCACACACGAGTCGAACCCGATCTCGATGACACCGCGCGAGCGGTGCAGCAGCACCGGGTAGCGAGACACGATCACGATGACCGGGATGGTCAGCAGCAGGATGAGCCGAAGGTCGTCGACAGCCGGCTCGGACCGCCCGAACGCCGACGCGGCCGAAACCGCGGTCAGCACGATCGCGAGGGCGAACACCGACCGGTCGAACACACGGCTGCTCCGCGACTGGGCCTCAACTGCCACCGCTGCCTCCTGAAAGACGACGACCAAGCGGGCTCAGAGTAGTCCGGCGAGTGCGCTCAGCCATACCCCCATGTCCCTTCAGTGCGGTCGAATCAGTGCGGTCGGATCAGTGCGGGCGGACGAGTACCTGGTCGGCCGAGCCAGCTCCGAGCACCACCGTGGAGTCGTTGCCGCGCACCCGCACACCACCTGCACCGACACTGACGCTGACGGTCCGGCCCGGGAGGGCACCCACCCGACGCAGGTCCGCGAGCACCGCCACCTGGCTCTGCAGCGGCTCGCAGATCCGACGCACGTGCACCGACAGCTCCACGCCGGTCGCACGCTCGCCGTACACCACCTCGCTGAGCGGTCGAACCCCGTCAAGGAAGGCCTCGCCGTCCGTCTCGCCCTCACCCAGCTCGCCCATGCCAGGGATCGGGTTCCCGTACGGCGACTCGGTCGGGTGGTGGAGAAGCTGCACCAGCCGGCGCTCGACGTGCTCGGACACCACGTGCTCCCAGCGGCAGGCCTCCTCGTGCACCAGCTCGATCTCCAACCCGATCACGTCGGTGAGCAGCCGCTCGACCAACCGGTGCTTGCGCATGACCCGCGTGGCCGCCCGGCGGCCGTCCTCGGTGAGCTCGAGGTGGCGGTCCCCTTCGACGGTGAGCAGCCCGTCCCGCTCCATCCGGGCCACGGTCTGGCTGACCGTCGGACCGCTCTGGTGCAGCCGCTCGGCGATGCGGGCGCGCAGCGGCGTGACGCCCTCCTCCTCCAGCTCGAAGACCGTGCGCAGGTACATCTCCGCCGTGTCGATCAGGTCGCCGCTCACCGCGCCATTGTGTCCCATCCGCGCCACGATGGTCGCGTGGCGACAACCGTGATGTGGTTCAGACGCGACCTGCGACTGGCGGACAACCCGGCACTGCTGGCGGCCGTGCGGGCAGCCGGCGACGAGACCCGCGACGGGGTGGTGCCGCTGTTCGTCCTCGACCCGGCACTGTGGGGGCCGGCGGGTCCCAACCGGCGCGCCTACCTCACCGCGAGCCTTGCCGACCTCGGCGACCGTCTCGGCGGCTGGCAGCTGCGCAGGGGGGACCCGGTCCGCGAGGTGGTCGCCGTGGCGCGGGCGGCGAAGGCCACGTCGGTGCACGTTGCCGCCGACTACGGACCCTACGGTGCCGCGCGCGACGAGCGGGTGAAGCAGGCGCTGGCCGAGCACAACATCGAGCTCGTGCCCACCGGCTCCCCGTACGCTGTCGCGCCCGGCCGGGTCACCAAGCACGACGGCGGCGCCTACCAGGTGTACACACCGTTCTGGCGAGCCTGGTCCGAGCACGGCTGGCGCGACCCGGCCGGCTCGCCGCATGGCGTCACCTGGGTCCGGCCGCTGAAGTCCGCCGGGTTGCCGTCAGCCGAGCCGGCGGGCGGCAGCTCGCTGCCGCCGGCGGGCGAGCAGGCGGCGCGACGCCGGTGGCGCGCCTTCCTCGACGACGGGGTGCAGACCTACGCAGGCGACCGAGACCGCCCCGACCTCGATCGCACCTCGCGGATGTCGGTGCACCTCAAGTGGGGAGAGATCCATCCGCGCACCATGCTGGCCGACCTCGCCGGGCGGCGCGGCGACGCGGTCCGGACGTTCCGGCAGGAGCTGGCGTGGCGCGAGTTCTACGCCGACGTGCTGTGGCGCCGGCCCGACTCGGCGAGGGACTACCTGCACAGCCAGCTCGCCGCCATGCGCTACGACGCGGCGGGCGACCAGCTGCAGGCGTGGGCCGACGGCCGGACGGGGTTCCCCATCGTCGATGCCGGGATGCGCCAGCTGCGCGGGGAAGGGTGGATGCACAACAGGGTGCGGATGATCGTCGCCAGCTTCCTCGTCAAGGATCTGCACGTGGAGTGGCAGCACGGCGCCCGGCACTTCCTGCACTGGCTCGTCGACGGCGACCTGTCGTCCAACAACCACGGCTGGCAGTGGGTGGCGGGGTCCGGCACCGACCCCTCGCCGTACTTCCGGGTGTTCAACCCCATCACCCAGGGCAAGCGGTTCGACCCTGACGGCCGCTACGTCCGCCGGCACGTGGCCGAGCTGGCGGGCATCGACGGGGCAGCGGTGCACGAGCCGTGGACGCTGCCCGGGGGTGTCCCGGACGGGTACCCCGACCCGATCCTCGATCACCGGGCGGAGCGGGTGGAGGCGCTCGAACGCTACGCCGAGGTCAAGAAGCGGTGACCGGGCTGCGCCCGGCGCTGGAGCGCGGTCAGGACTTGGGCGGCTTGTCCGAGCCGGAGCTGGTGACGTCCGGGGTGGCCGAGCGCCAGGTGCGCTCGAAGGGCAGCCGCCACGCGTTCGGGGCGATCAGCTGGTGGATGGCGTTGGGACCCCAGGTGCCGGGCTGGTACCTGCGTACCCGGGGCGGGTCCTCGAGCAGCGGGGTGGACACCTCCCACAGCCTTTCGATGCCGTCGGCGGTCGTGAACAGCGTTCGGTCGCCGCGCATGGCGTCGTGGATGAGCCGCTCGTACGCCTCCAGCACGTCGGCGTACTTGCCGGTCTCGTCCAGCGAGAACTGCAGGCTCAGCTTGTCGAGCTTCATGCCGGTGCCGGGCCGCTTGCCGTAGAACGACAGCGAGACCTTCGATGCCTCGGCGAGGTCGAACGTCAGGTGGTCCGGCCCATGGTCACCGACCCCGGAGTGCGGGGGAAACATGCTCTGCGGCGGCTCGCGGAACGCGATCGAGATGATGCGTGCACCCTCGGCGAGGCGCTTGCCGGTGCGCAGGTAGAACGGCACCCCCGCCCAGCGCCAGTTGTCGATCTCGCACTTGAGCGCCACGAAAGTGTCGGTCTCGGACTCGGCAGCAACACCGGGCTCGTCGCGGTAGCCGCTGTACTGGCCGCGGACCACGTTATGCGGGTCTACGGGCGACATCGACCGGAAGACCTTGTTCTTCTCGAGGCCGATCGCGTCCGGGGCCAGCGCCGTCGGCGGCTCCATCGCCATGAACGCGAGCACCTGGAACAGGTGGGTCACGACCATGTCCTTGTAGGCGCCGGTGGCCTCGTAGAAGCCGGCCCGGTTCTCCAGGCCGAGCTCCTCTGGGACGTCGATCTGGACGTGGTCGATGTGGTTGCGGTTCCAGATCGGCTCGAACAGCCCGTTGGCGAAGCGGAAGGCGAGGATGTTCTGCGCAGCCTCCTTGCCGAGGAAGTGGTCGATCCGGAAGATCTGCTCCTCCTTGAACACCTCGTGCAGCCGGGCGTTGAGCCCCCGAGCGCTCTCCAGGTCGGTTCCGAAGGGCTTTTCCATCACAATGCGCGACCCCTCGACCAGACCGGCCTCGGCGATGGTCTGCACCACCGGGAGGGCGGCCTTGGGGGGGACGCTGAGGTAGTGCAGCAACCGAGGCTCGCTGTCGAACTTCTCCTTGGCCGAGGCCACGGCCTTGGCCAACGCGTCGGCGCCCTTGTCCTGCGCGACGTAGGTGACGCGGGAGGCGAAGTCCGACCACTCGTCGTCGTCGAGGGTGCCGCGGCCGAACTTGTCGCACGACTCCCTCGCCAGCGTGGCGAACTCCTCGTCGCTCATGTCCTCCAGCGAGACGCCGACGACCTGGCAGTCGCTCGGCAGCAGGCCGGCTTGCTGCAGGTGCACCAGACCGGGCAGCAGCTTGCGACGGGCGAGGTCGCCGGTGGCTCCGAACAGCACGAACACGTGCGTGTCGGGCGGCTTGATCGTCGCCCCCCGGGCTTCCTTGCTTTCGCTCCTGGCACGATCCATGAGTGGGTACGTCCTCACGTGACGGCGAGTGGTCCTCGAACGCTACTCCGCTGCGAACGTGGCCGCGAATGCCCAGCACGTCACCTGCCGACCACATCCCGCCGACGAAGGGACAAACCTGTCATGAGCGAGCACCCGACAGCGGCGCCGAGCGGCGCCGACGTGCCGTGGTGGCGCGACGCGATCTGCTACCAGATCTACGTACGCAGCTTCGTCGACTCGGACGGCGACGGGGTCGGCGACCTGGCGGGGGCAGCCAGCCGCCTCGCGTACCTGGCCGACCTGGGCGTCGACGCGGTGTGGTTGACGCCGTTCTACCCCTCACCGCAGGCCGACCACGGCTACGACGTGGCCGACTACTGCGACGTGGACCCGCTGTTCGGCGACCTCGCGGCCTTCGACGCGCTACTCGAGCGTGCCCACGCAGGCGGCCTCAAGGTCATCGTGGACATCGTGCCCAACCACTCGTCGGACGCGCACGTGTGGTTCCGCGAGGCGTTACAGGCGGGGCCGGGCAGTCCGGAGCGGGCGCGCTACCTGTTCCGCGACGGTCGAGGTCCGGGCGGTGCCGAGCCGCCGAACAACTGGCTGTCCACGTTCGGCGGTCCGGCGTGGACCCGGGTGCCGGACGGGCAGTGGTACCTGCACCTGTTCGACGCGGGCCAGCCGGACTTCGACTGGACGAACCCTGAGGTCGGTGACGAGTTCGAGCGGGTGCTGCGGTTCTGGCTCGACCGAGGCGTCGACGGCTTCCGCATCGACGTGGCGCACGGCATGGCCAAAGCCGCCGGCCTGCCGGACCTGACCGACGAGCAGCTGGCGGCCGAGGGCGGTGAGCTGGAGGAGGCCCTCGGAGAGTCGGCCCGGCCGTACTGGGACCAACCGGGCACCCACGAGATCTACCGCCGCTGGCGCCGGGTCCTGGCCGACTACGACGGGGACCGGATGGCGATCGCGGAGGCGTGGGTGTCCGACGCCGAGGCGATGGCGCGCTACCTGCGGCCCGACGAGCTGCAACAGGCGTTCAACTTCCACTGGCTGACCGCGGACTGGTCCGGCGACACCCTGCGCGCCGTGATCCATCACACGTTCCGCGCGACCCGCACGGTCGGGGCGTCGCCCACGTGGGTGCAGTCCAACCATGACGTGGTGCGGGCGACCAGCCGGCTCGGCGACGGCGCGGCCGGCCCGGCTCGTGCGCGCAGCGGTCTGCTCGCGATGTTCGCGCTGCCCGGGTCGACGTACCTCTACCAGGGCGAGGAGCTCGGTCTGCCGCAGGTCGATGTCGCCCCCGAAGACCGGCAGGACCCGGCGTTCCACAACGGCCGCGGCATCGGGCGCGACGGCTGCCGTGTGCCGCTGCCCTGGACGACGGCACAAGACAGCACGGCGTACGGCTTCTCGCCGGCGGGGTCCGCGGCGCCGTGGCTGCCGCAACCCGACGGCTGGGGCGAGCTGTCGGTGCAGGCCCAGCAGGCCGACCCGGCGTCGACGCTGGCGTTCGTCCGGGCCGCAGTGCGGTTGCGGCGCGAGCTGCTCGGGTCTCTCGGTGACTCGGTCGAGCTGCCGGAGGTCGGCCCGGAGGCGCTGGTGATCCGACGAGGCGGTGCCGCCGACAGCGATCCCGGGATGGTGTGCGTCGTCGCCTGCGGCTGCACGCCGGTGCGGCTCGCCGGGCTAGGCGTGGACGCGGCCGGGCTGCTGATCGCCACCCACGGCGACGCAGTCATCGACGGCGCACTGCAACCCGACGCGGCGGGGTGGTTCCGCGACGGCGGGAACGGCTGAGCCAGACGGCTCGAAACCCTCTTGTGCGGGCGGCTGCAGCACCGTAGTTTCGTCCGTACGCAGGAGAGGAGGTGGTCCGATCAATGATTGACAAACGGACGTGCGAGGTGGCTGCCAGCTAGTCGCCACCGCTGGCCGTGATCCGCTGTGGGCCGCACCTCGGTGCCGGCCCGCTGGTGCCGAACCGGAAGGCGAGGCGACGGGCGAATTCACGGCAGCCACCCGGCCCGCAGGGGCGTCGAGCCCGTCCAGTCGACGCAGCGGACCCCG
>JBBSMN010000014.1:0-24002 GCA_038233135.1 Propionibacteriales bacterium | reverse complement strand
TACGGCGTCCAGCGGGCCCCGGCGTGCCCGACGTAGACGAGCAGCAACGCGCGGAAGCCGAGCGCTTCGGCGTCGGCGAGCGCCGCCGCCGGTGTGGCCGGGCTGACCTGTCGGGCCAGCACCGGCAGCGGCAGGGTCGAGAGCACCCGTCCGGTGCGGAGGCTCGCCCCGTCGGCCGTGGTGACCACGGCTGCGTCCCCGGTCGTGTCGATGCGGGTGACCGGGCTGGCGCAACGTAGGTCGACCCCGCTGGCCGTCGCAGCGTCGGCCAGGGCGTCGACGATCTGACCGAAGCCGCGGCGCGGGTAGTGGAACTCGCGGCCCGGGCGGGGCCGCGCCCCCGTCCGCCCGCCCGTCCGATTGCCTCTCCGTTGCCGGAGCACCCGCGACGCGAGCTTCCACGGCGTGTCGGCGGTGACCCGCACCCTGGCCTGCTCCGCGTCGATCTCGGTGCCCGGCAGGCCCCACAGCTTCACCGCGTACGGGGCGTACATCGCCTCGTACAGCTCCGGGCCGAGCGAGGCGGCCAGCACCGAGGCGTACGAGCCCGAGGGGTACGGGCCGGGGTCACGGCGGCGCAGCGGGACGGTGAGCGTGTCCCGGGCGATGCGGGTGACCGCACCCGGCGGGACAGCGCGTGCGAGCTCACCCGGACTTAGCGGGAAGCCCACCCAGCGGTCGTACAGGTGCAGCCGCCCGTTGCGCGGGCGCGTCTGCAGGTCGTCGCCGAGCAGGTCACGCAACGCCGCCAGCACGCGGGGTGAGGTGGCGGGGTGCAGCCGGTGGCTGCCGTGATCGACGCCGATGCCGTCGACGGTGAAGCTCGCCGCCATACCGCCGACATCTCGGCCCCGCTCAAGCAGCGTGACCGAGTGCCCGCGGGCGGCTGCCTGCCACGCGGCAGCCAACCCGGCAGGCCCGGCGCCAAGCACGACGACGTCGCTGCTGGCCTCCTTCTGCACCCGCCCGACCGTAGCGCCGACCCACCCCCGCCTCGATCGCGGACAGAAGCGCTTTCCTCAGCCCATCCGCTGGGCGTTGCTCAGAGTCAGTGCGGAGGCACGATAGGTAGAACTTGTGGTCCTTTGCCCCTTGGCGTACGCCTTGATCCAGGGTCGGATGCCAGCACCGCATCCACGCAGGTCTTCTGGAGGACCCCATGAAGAAAGTCTCGACGGCTGCCCTTGCGCTCGCTGTCATCGCGCCCCTGACCCAACTGCCGATGGCAGCCTCGGCTGCCACGGTTCGTGCCGCGCCAAGTGACGACTCCGGGCTGAGCGATGTCAACACGAAGCGATTGCGCAAGAACGTGACGGTGGGCGGCATCTTGTCCCACGAGCGCGTCTTCCAGCGCATCGCCAACAAGAACGAGGGCACTCGCGCCTCTGGCACGGCCGGGTTCGACCAGTCAGCACGATATGTTCAGCGCCGGCTCGAGAACGCCGGCTATCGAGTGCGCAGACAGGAGTTCACGTTTCCGTTCTTCCGGGACCTGTCCGACCCAGCGCTCGAGCAGCTGACGCCCGATCCGCAGCCGTACGAGACGGCCACGTTCACCTACTCCGGCTCGGGCGAAGTGGAGGGCGCGCTGGTGCCGACCAACGACGTCCAGGTCCCCCCGCCAGCCGAGCCCGGGTCAACGTCGGGCTGCGAGCCGGGCGACTTCGAACCGGCGTCGGCCGAGCCCGAGATCGCCTTGATCCAGCGCGGCACGTGCACTTTCGAGCAGAAGGCGGCCAACGCCGAGGCGGCGGGTTACGACGCGGTAATCATCTTCAACGAGGGCCAAGAGGGACGTACGGACCTGATCGCCGGCACCCTTGGCCGGCCGTTCGACGTCCCAGTGCTGGGCCTGAGCCATGCCGCTGCGCCAACGGGTCCGCTTCGGCTTCTGGGGTGCTGAGGAGTCCGGCCTGCTCGGGTCGGAGCACTACGTCGACTCGATCTCCGACCGCAACCTGGGCAGCATCTTCGCCAACCTGAACTTCGACATACTGGCGTCACCGAACTTCGCCCGCTTCGTCTACGACGGCGACGGGTCGGACACCGATCCTGCTGGACCGGCGGGATCGGCACAGATCGAGACCCTCTTCACCGACTACTTCGACTCCCAAGGCCTGCCGTCGGCGCCCACGCAGTTCAGCGGCCGTTCGGACTACGGGCCGTTCATCGCCGTCAGCATACCGGCCGGCGGGCTGTTCAGCGGTGCAGAGGGCATCAAGACCGAGGAGGAGGCGGCCCTGTTCGGCGGCACTGCCGGCGAGGCGTACGACTCCCGCTACCACGAGGCATACGACGACATCAACAACCTCAGCCTCGAATCACTGTCACCGATGTCTGACGCCGTTGCGGACGCCACGTTGACGCTGGCCCGTTCACGCACCGGCTTCTTCAACGACGGCAGCTTCAGGAGGCCGAACGCCAAGGCGGACACCCGCCCGCTGCGCGGGCCGGAGGTCGTCCGCTGACGGACTGAGGATCCACCCCCGCCTCGATCCGCGCATTCCGTACGCGGCGCAGCCAGCGCCCGGAGTACGAAATGCGCGGATCGTGGTGTGTGCCGAGGGTGCTTCGCCGGCGCTGGACCGGGTACAGGGCGATAGGTTGCCCTCACCCCGAGCATGGCCACCGGCCAGGACGGAGAACAGTGAGCAAGCTCATCGAGGACTACGCGATCATCGGAGACCTGCACACCGCGGCGATGGTGGCCAAGGACGGTGCCATCGACTGGCTGTGCCTGCCGCGCTTCGACTCGCCGGCCTGCTTGGCCGCGCTGCTGCACGACGACGGTGAGGCGGCCGGCTCGTGGCAGCTCGGTCCGGCGGCCGGCGGCACGTGCACTCGGCGTCGCTACCGGCCGGGCACCCTCATCCTGGAGACGGAGTGGGAGACCCCCGAGGGCACCGTACGGATCACCGACACGATGCCCCGCCGCGGCGAGGCCGCCGACGTGGTGCGGCTGGTGGAGGGAGTCAGCGGCCGCGTGCCGATGCGCATGGAGCTGACCCTGCGCTTCGACTACGGCCGCATCGTGCCGTGGGTGCGCAGCGACGGGGAGCAGCTCGTCGCCATCGCGGGTCCCGACGCGATGTGGTTGAGCACCCCGGCGCAGCTGCATGGCGCGGACCACAACACGGTGGCCGAGTTCGAGGTCGCCGCGGGCGACAAGGTCCCGTTCGTGCTGACCTGGCACCCGTCGTACCTGGACCGGTCGGAGCCCGTCGAGGCCGAGCAGGCGATCGCCGAGACCGAGCAGTTCTGGACCGACTGGATCGACACGATGACCTATCACGGTGAGTGGGAGGAGGCGGTCCGGCGGTCGCTGGTGACGCTCAAGGGTCTGACGTACGGGCCCAGTGGCGGGATCCTGGCCGCGGCCACCACCTCACTTCCCGAGGAGATCGGCGGAGAGCGCAACTGGGACTACCGCTACTGCTGGCTGCGCGACGCGACGTTCACCCTGCAGGCGCTGCTGGGCACCGGCTTCGTGCACGAGGCGAAGGCGTGGCGGGACTGGCTGCTGCGAGCGGTGGCGGGCGAGCCGGACAGCCTGCAGATCATGTACGGGATCGACGGCACCCGGCGGCTGGAGGAGTACACCGTCGACTCGCTGGCCGGCTATGAGAACTCGCGGCCGGTAAGGGTGGGCAACGCCGCCTCGGGCCAGTTCCAACTCGACGTCTACGGCGAGGTCCTCGACGGCCTGCACATCGCACGCAACAACGGGCTGTCCGTCGACGACAGCGCCTGGGACATGCAACGCTCGCTGCTGGAGTTCCTCGAAGGGCACTGGGACGACACGGACAGCGGGTTGTGGGAGGTGCGCGGCGAGCAGCAGCACTTCGTGCACTCCAAGGTGATGACGTGGGCCGGGCTCGACCGCGCCGTGCGTGCGGTCGAGAGCCACCCGCTGGACGGACCGGTCGACCGGTGGAAGCAGCTGGCCGCCGACGTCCACAAGGACGTGTGCGACAACGGCTTCGACGCCGATCGCAACACTTTCACCCAGTACTACGGCTCGAACGGGCTCGACGCAGCGCTGCTGCAGATCCCGCGCATGGGCTTCTTGCCGTGGCAGGACTCCCGGGTGGTGGGGACAGTGGACGCCGTGCAGAGTGAGCTGTCGCGCGACGGCTTCCTGCTGCGCTACGACCCGGAGGCCGACGGTGGTGGCGACGGGTTGGAGGGCGGCGAGGGCGCGTTCATCGTGTGCACGTTCTGGTTGGTCGACGCCCTGCACGGCGCGGGCCGCCAGGACGAGGCACGCGCACTGTTCGAGCGGCTGCTCGACCTGCGCAACGACGTCGGGCTGTTGTCCGAGGAGGTCGATCCCGGCAGCGGGCGGCACCTCGGCAACACGCCGCAGGCGTTCAGCCACGTCGGCCTCGTCAACTCCGCGTTGGCGCTGTCCGGCCGGCCGGGCGAGTCCATGGACACCGCGGAGCGGTGATGCGCGCACTCGCAGCCATCCCGGGTGAGGCGGACTCGTTGGCGGTCGTGGACCACCCCGACCCCTCTCCCGGAGAGGGAGAGCTGCTCGTCGACGGGCTGGCGGTCGGCGTGTGCGGCACCGACAAGGAGATCGCCGCCGGCGCGTACGGCTGGGCGCCACCGGGCTCCGATCGGCTGGTCATCGGGCACGAGTCCCTCGGCCGGGTGCGCACCGCACCGGCCGCCAGCGACTTCACCGCCAGCGACCTCGTCGTCGGCGTCGTCCGACGACCCGATCCGGTGCCGTGCGGCGCGTGCGAGCACGGGCAGTTCGACATGTGCCGCAACGGCCGCTACACCGAGCGCGGCATCAAGGAGCTGGACGGCTTCGCCAGCCAGCAGTGGACGGTGCCGACCGAGTACGCGGTGAAGCTCGACCCGAGCCTCGATGCGGTCGGGATGCTGATGGAGCCGACGTCGGTGGTCGCCAAGGCCTGGCAGCAGGTCGAGCTCGTCGGCGCCCGCGCGTGGTTCGACCCGAAGACCGTGCTGGTCACCGGCGCCGGGCCCATCGGTCTGCTGGCGGCGCTGCTCGGTGTGCAGCGCGGGCTCGACGTGCACGTGCTCGACCAGGTCACCGACGGGCCGAAGCCCGCCCTGGTCGCCGACCTCGGCGCCACGTATCACGCCAGCTCGGCGGACGAGGTCACGGACCGGCTCAGCCCCGACATCGTGATCGAGGCCACCGGCGTGCCCGCCGTGGTGTTCGACAGCCTGCGCGGCACCGCGCCGTACGGGATCGTCTGCCTGACCGGTGTCTCACCGGTCGGGCGCACCCTGGATGTCGACGGTGGCGCCATCAACCGCGAGCTAGTGCTGGAGAACGACGCCGTGATCGGGTCGGTCAACGCCAACCGGGAGCACTTCCGGCTGGCAGCCGACGCGCTCGCCGCCGCCGACAGCGACTGGTTGGCGCGGCTCATCAGCCGCCGCGTGCCGCTGGAGGCCTTCACCGACGCGTTCGACGCTCACGACGACGACGTAAAGGTGGTCCTCGACCTCGCCGGCGGTTAGTGCGCGTGGACCACGCAGCGGGTGGCGTACGGCCGGAACTCGAGCCGCTCGGCGCCGATCTGCGCATCGCACACGTCGCAGCGCCCGTACGTCTGTTCGTCGAGCTTGGCCAGCGCCCGCTCGGTCTCGTGCAGCTTGGTCAGCAGCGTCTCCTGCTTGGCCACGTCGGTGATGCGTTCCACAGCGATGGACGTGCTGTCTCCCACCCGCTTGCCGAAGCCGATCCCGCTGCCGGGCTCGGGGCGTGCGGTGAGCGTGGCCAACTGGGCGTCGAGCGCGTCGCGCATCTCGAGCAGCGAGGCTCGCGGGTCTGACTGCGCCATTGGTGCACACCTCCCCATGTGGACCCGGGCCGACCCAGCGGACCCAGCCGGCACGCTGGCCCGTTCGTCGGGCCAGCTCATCCGTATCTCGACGTGCACACGTGCCGTGTGAGTCACACCCATTGTGACGACGTCGCGATACGGATACGAGTGCGCCATTGCCGTGAACGCGATCAGGCATCCGCGGGCGGCGACCTTCTGCGGTCGCGCGCCACCGTCACCCTCGTGGGTCGTCGTTGCAGCCACGGGCCGGGTCGCCCGCAACGCCGCCGTCGTCCGGAGCCTGTCCCGGAGGAGCCGTGTGGTCGTGGTTCGGGTCACCGGCTCCCGCACCCGGCCGCAGGTCCATCGGGTCCTGGCCGGGCGCCGCCTGGTGGGAGTGGTTGTCATCGCCGTAGCCACAGCCCGGTCGTGGCCCCTCGGCCGCCGCGGGCGCGGCGGTCATCAGGGGCACGGCCAACACCGGAACGGCGACAAGTACGGCGATGCGGGTGCTGAGTCTCACGGGATGCTCCTCGGTACGAAAACGGTCGGACGCGGCGCACTCCCCCAAGCTCGGTCAACCCTACATCCGGGCCGCTGCCGTGTTCAGCCGTTGAAGCGGATGGCGCGGACGCCGTACCGCTTCCGCTGCTGTCAGAGGCGAGGGTCGACCGGCTCGGACTCCAGGGCAAGCACCGCGAACACGGCCTGATGCACCTTCCACAGCGGCTCGTGGTTGACGACCTGCGTGAGCGCCTCCAGACCGAGGCCGTGCTCACGCTGAGCCAGTTGACGCTTCTTGCCCAGGTGCCGGTCCCGAAGGACGTCGAGCGAGTCGGTGTAGTCCGGGCCATAGATGATCCGGAGATACTCCCGGCCACGGACCTTGAGAGCCGGCTGCACGCGCCGCTCGGGTATGCCGGCCGGCTTCACGACGAATCCCTCGCCTCCGCTGGAGGTGAGCTCGAGCCACCAGTGCGCGGCCTCGGCCCGCTCCCGTGCAGATGCGAGGTTGACGAAGCGGTGTCGGGTGGGCGTGATGAGATCCCCGGCCAACGCCGCCAGCGCGGTGAGGTGCCAACCGTGGGACTCGGTCAGCGCGAGCGCCCGGCCCTGCACTGCAAGGATCTGGAACGGCGCCAGCGTGACCCCGTTCAGGCCGTCCGTCGGGCGACAGTACGCCGCGTAGGCGTCGCGGAACGCGACCGCGTTCGTCAGTCGCCGTTGTGTCCGCTCCGCCAAGCCGCCGAGATCCAGCCCTAGCGCCGCGGCGTTCTGCGCCGCCTTCAGCACGTCGGGCAGGGCGTGCCGAGCAGCAGCTCCGACCGAGGCGTACTGCGACTTGATCAGCTCCACCGCTTTGGCCGACCACGGCAGCAGTTCACAGTCCAGCGCCAGCCAGTCGGTCTGCAGGGACTCGAACAGCGGCGCTGCAGCAACGCGCAGCCGGTCGACGAGCTCGCTCGTGTCGGTGAAGAACCGGCGTCCGGTGCGGGTGTAGATCGCGCCGGTAGTGCCGTCTACCACGCCGAACTGCCGCTCCGCAGCCTCCGCGCCCTTCGCGATCACGGCGATCGCGCGGGATCCCATGTGCTTCTCCTCACACACCACATGCGTCACACCCCAGCCTGCGTACTCGTCGAATGCTTGCTCCGGGTGCTCCAGGTGTCCGTCGAGCTTCGCGGCCGATGCGGGCGACATCGTCGGCGGCAGGTAGATCAGCCAGCGCGGGTCGACGGCGAACCGGCTCATGATCTCCAGGGCGGCAGCCGCGTTCTCCTCGGGGATCTTGACCTTGCCCGCATGGGTGGTCTGCAGCCAACGCGTCCCGGCGACGTCATCGATCCTGAGCACCGACTGCGCACGGTCGCCGGCCTCCTGGCGGAGCGGGCGGATGGGCTCGTACCACTCCTGCTCAGCCGGGACCGACACGGTCTCGCGCTCGGGATAGCGCAGCGCGGTCAGTGAACCACCGAACACGACGCCGGTGTCGAGGCAGATCGTGTTGTTGACCCACTCGGCCTTGGGCACCGGCGTGTGTCCGTGGACGACCATCGCCTCGCCCCGGTACTCCTCGGCCCACGGGTAGCGGACGGGCAGGCCGTACTCGTCGGTCTCGCCCGTCGTGTCGCCGAAGAGCGCAAACGATCGCACCCGGCCCGAGGATCGGCCGTGGTACGACTCCTTCAGGCCGGCATGCGCCACGACGAGCTTCCCGTCGTCGAGGACGTAGTGACCGATCAACCCATCCATGAAGGCGAGGGCCGACGCCTGGAAGTCCTCGGACTGGTGGTGGAGCTGGGCGAGCGACTCGGCGAGCCCGTGCGAGGCGGTCACGTTGGCGCCCTTGAGGGCACGGACGAGCTTGACCTCGTGGTTGCCGGCGACGCACAGCGCCGTCCCGGCCCGGACCATGCCCATCACGAGCCTGAGCACTCCTGGGGTGTCGGGGCCGCGGTCCACGAGGTCGCCGACGAACACCGCCTGCCGATCGTGCGGGTGGGTGGCCGCAACGGCCCCGGCGTCGTTGTACTCAACCTGCCAGCCGAGCTCGGCCAGCAGGGTGCACCGTCAGGAGGCCACGGCGCAGCCGGGTGCCGACGATGTAGTGGAGCACGTCGAAGGCGTCGCGGGTCGCGGACTGGTCATTCTCGTCGTCGGCCACCAGGCCGCGGCAGAAGTCGCTGGCGACGACCTCGGTGGGCTTGAAGTGCTCGCGGGCGAACGTCGACTTCCCACTCCCGGAGACTCCAACGAGCACGATGAGCCCCATGGACGGAACGGTGACGTGCACCAGCTCCGCTGCGTCACTGCTCACGGGTGAACACCGCCATCTGCGTCGGCGTGCCGAGAACCGCGTCGGGGTCGCCGATGCCCTGACGCCGCACGGCATAGCCGTACGCCGTGGCGACACCGTCGGACCAGTCGGCGAACTGCGCACGGTCCCATTCGAATCGATGGTCCGGGTGGCGCATGCCGGCCAGACCTCGGAAGTTAGCGTTGAACTCGCTGTTGGGGGTGGTCACGATGACGACGCCGGGCCTCGCAGTACCGAACACCACCCGCTCCACCGCCACGAGCCGCGGAGGGTCGATGTGCTCGATGACCTCCATCAGCACAGCCGCGTCGAAGCCGGCCAAGCGGTCGTCCTCGTAGGTGAGGGCGCCTTGGAAGAGGTGGAGGCGTCCGGATTGACGCTCACTCATCTGCTCGACACGCAGCCTGCGGGCCGCGTGCTGGAGCGAACGCGTCGAGACGTCGCAGCCGGCGACGCAGGTGACGCAGGTGACGCAGGTGAGCGAGGTCTGTACGAGGCGCTCCAAGAGCTGGCCCGACCCGCAGCCGAGGTCGATCACCGACTTCACCTCGAGGACGCGAAGGACTTGGCAGACGGCGTCGTGACGCTGGGTGTTGAGGGGGACGCGGTGCTCTGCCGGTTGCAGCACCTCCTCGTCCTCTGCTGCCGGCTGCTCGTCATCTTCGACGTCGTCGCCGAGCTCCGTCAGCCGGGCAAGAGCGTCGCGGGCGAGCCCACCATGGCGGCCGAGGTAGCGACGTGTGATCAGGTTCATGTCCGGGTGGGTCACGAGCCACCCCTGTCCAGAACGGATGAGCTTGTCAACTTCATCGGACCCCTGCCAGTAGAGCTTGGACTCATCAAGCGCCGGCAGCAGCACGTGCAACTGGTTGAGAGCATCGGCGAGCCGAACGGTGCCGATCAGCCGGATCCGGACGTACCGGGAGTCACCCCACTCCGGGAAGCCGTCGTCGAGCAGGATCGGCTCGGCCGCGACCTCCCAGCCCAGCGGCTCGAACACCCGGTGCGCCACCTCGGATCCGCCGCGGCAGGGCAGGACGGGGATGAAGATCTCCAGCGGCATGGCCGAGTCGGCGAGCGCCTGCCGCGCGGTGCACCGTCCCCGACGTGCGGTGCTGAACACGTTGGCGACCGCCACCGCGAGCAGTGACGAAGCAGCGTACGAACGGTCGTTGACATACTGCGCGAGGCTGAAGTCCGGGGATTTGCGGGCTCGCGACCGGGCGAGCCTGACCGGGTCGATATCGAGAACGAGCGCAACCGTGCAGCGGTCGTCGCTGGCCTCTGGATAGAAGACCGTCGCGACTCCGAACGACTGCTTGAACTCTTGCACGCGATCCGTGCAGCAGATAGCCGAGGTCGGTCGCCGGGTTGTGGGTTGTCGAGACGGTCAGCAGCACCCGGCCAGTCTGCCGCAGCGATGCGACTCATTTTCAGGTCAGTGGCTGCTCTCGGCCCGGCGCCATACATCGCCGACGCGGACGAACAGATCAACGCCTGACTCGCTGTGCGCCCCGGCCCGCACGTATCTCACCGTGCACACATGCGGTGTGAGTCACACCCACCGTGACTACGTCGCGATACGGAAACGACTCGCCGTGCGCGCGTCAGCCCTTGACGCCGCCCCCGGCGCCCCTGGACGAACGAGGCTGGCGGCGGGTCACCCGACACGCCAGCGGCTCAGAGACCGGCGAGATCGCGACTGCGCTGCTCGAGCCCCATCTGGCCGTACGGGTAGTCGGTGGCACCGAGGTCGCTGGCCTCGTCCAACGCCGCGGTCTCCTCGCCGGACAGCCGCAAGTCGTCGGCGCGCAAGTTGGCCTCCAGCTGCTCGACGGTGCGCGCGCCGAGGATGGTGGACGTGACCGTGGGCCGATCGGTGACCCAGGACAGCGCCACCTCGGCCATGGAGACGCCGCGGTCGTCGGCCACCTTCTGGACGGCGTCGATGATGCGCCAGGTGCGGTCGGTGCCGCGGCGCTCCCAGGCCTCCATCCCCCGCTCGGGGTCGGCACCGAGGCGGGTCTGGACATCCGGGCGCCGGTCGCGCTGGTACTTGCCCGACAGCCAGCCGCCACCCAGCGGGCTCCACGGCAACAGGCCCATCCCAGCGTCCTGCGCGGCGGGAACGACCTCCCACTCGATCTCGCGGACGATCAGGCTGTACTGCGGCTGCAGGGTCACCGGCTCGGCCACCCCCAGCGCGCGAGCCAGGTGCACGGCCTTGGTCAACTGCCAGCCGGTGAAGTTGGACAGCCCGTAGTAGCCGATCTTGCCGGCACGGATGCAGTCGTCGAGCGTCCGCAGCGTCTCCTCCAGCGGCGTCCACGGATCGAAGGCGTGCACCTGATAGAGATCGACTCCGTTCACGCCCAGGCGTGTCAACGAGGCGTCCAGAGCACGGACCAGGTGCCGCCTGGACAGGCCACTGCCGTTGGGCTCATCACTCATCGGAAAGCGGCCCTTGGTGGCCAGCACTACTCGTTCGGTGACGTCGGCCGGCCGGTCCTTGAGCCAGCGACCGACGATCTCCTCCGAGAGGCCGGAGGTGTAGACATCGGCAGTGTCGACGAGCGTGCCGCCGCTCTCGACGAACCGGTCCAGCACCTCGTACGACTCTGCCTCGTCGCTCTCGGCGCCGAAGGTCATCGCCCCCAGGGCCAGGGTGGACACCGCACAGCCGCTGTTGCCCAGAGTCCGATAGCGCATCGCTTGACCGTACCAACGCCGCGGCCGGTCCGCCGTCGTGGCCGAGGCGATATCCCCCACGGGCCTCCAAGTCGGCGGCCAGGTCGAGATGATGCCGAGGCGGAGCACTTGGCTCCCCACGGCCACGCAGCGGTGCGGGTCGGTTCGCCATCCCTTCGTGCCCTGTCTCCGTCCGGGTGTCGGCATCAGAGGCGAGCGAGAATGCCTTTGCAGTGCGACTGCACAACCGGAATTGACCGGTCAGCGACTTCGACTGCCCCTGGCGCGTCGCTGACATTGCTCAAGGCCTGTTGGTAGGCGTCAGGGAACGTGGCGGCCAGATGCGCAGCGCGTGCCCGGACCAGGTCGGCAGGCAGAGCCAGCGCAAGTGCGGCCCTGTCCCACTGCTTGCCATAGATGCGGGCCGGATCTCGCTCTTCCCCGACGGAGACGGCAACGGTGCGCTCGACGCGGTCGGTGTCGTAGACGAGGGCGGTGGCGAGGTCGTAGAGCGGTGCGACCCAGGTGCGTCCGGGGGTGCGGATCAGCGAGATGTTCTTGGAGTGGCCGTCTGGTGCGCCGGCCACCACGTTGATGATGAGGAAGTCAGCCAGGGCCAGCAGGTCGTCGTCACGGTCGCTGGACTGCTGGTTGAGAGTACGGACCATGGCCACGAGGCTCGGGCCGCCCTTGTGTTCGTACTTCCGGTCCGGAAGGCGGCCAAGTGCCTGACAGAAGTCCTCTTGATGGAGCCGGAAGACGTTGCGGCTGTCGTCGACGACCCGGTCGAAACGGTCGACGACGATGGCCCACTGGTCCTCGAACCGCATCAGTCGGGTGCCGGCGATGTCGAGGTCGAGCGCGGCGGCCGCCGTCATCGTGACGTGCTCGACCAGGGCCTGGTGGTGGAGGGTCTTGATGCCAGGCTTGACGATGTGGGTGGTCGCGGCGGCGCCTCGAGCCTCGTACCAGGTCTCGTCGAGGGATGCGAGCGCGAACTTCTCCTGCTGGCCGCCGAGCGACCAGTGTTCGCCGGGCATCGTCCACACCGCGGGGTCTGCGACGAGATCGCGGAGTCGCTGTGCGATGGACCCCTCGTCAACCTCTACGTAGGTTGGCTCACGCGAGGTGAGCCGGTCCAGGTCTTCGGGACGGCAGAACTGCACGGCACCGGGGCATTCCCAACCCATCTGCGACAGCATCGCGAACACGTCGTCATCGGCTGTCCCCAGCTGGCGAGCCCACCGTTCCCGGGCGTCACGGTGCTCTGGTATCAACCCGGTCAGGAAGGGACCTGCCCGCTCCGGTGCGTAGGGGGATGACGCGATCTGGAGGCGTGCTGACAGCGCAACCGACCCGTCCTGCACATACTCGGTCAAGTAGGTGAACGACGGCCCCTCCGCCGCATCAGCTCGCTGGAGGACCCCGACAACCTCGCCGTACAGCAAGACCAGGAGCTCTTCGCTCATCGACGCCCACCCGCACCGTGGGCGCCCTCCCCGGCGTGGGCGGGGTTGGCGCCGGCGGGGTTGACGTCCGAGTCATCGGCCATGGCTGCCTGAGTGCCGCTGCGCTCGAGGGAGGTCGCGGCGTCCCGCCATGCCTGGCGTCGTCGCGCGGCCGCTGCTTGGTGCTTGGCGAGGACAGAGTGAGGTGCAGCCGTTTCAGGTGCGACGGCCGCATCCCCACGCCTGTTCGGCCAGTCCGGCTCGATGCCACGCGCAGCCGAGGGCCTAGCCACGTAGTCAGCCGGGGGCTGGTCGCGAGCGCTGGCGTCCGCGGCCGTCTGCCCGTCGTCTGATCTGCGGTCGTCGCGCAGCGAGATCGTCAGGTTGAGGGCTGCGAGCAGGCGAAAGAGCGGTTCGAGCTCAGCGCCACGATGGCCAGTCTCGAGTCGAGCCAGCCAAGAGCGCGAGACACCTGCGCGACCTGCCAGGTCATGCTGGCTGAGGCCGCGAGCCCTCCTGGCGTCACGGATGACCGAGCCCAGCTTCGTCCAGTCGCTGAGTCGGATGCCCACCGAGACCATCTTGATCCTCTATCGCAACGTGTGTCCTCGTACAAAGACATCGTCGCACTGTCCTCGATCAGAGACAGGCTGTATCTGTCTTCGATCGAGAACACCTTGACTGCCTGCTCGACGGTGTAGTGACCACCCTTCGTGGTTGGGCGAAGTCCTGGATGAGAGAGCAACGCGGTCATCGCTTCGTTGCGCCGGATGTAGTGCTCGATCGTCACATCCGGATCGGTGTGGTCGAGCAGCTCGAACGCGAGGTTCGGGCTGGCCCGGTCGTTGATCCCCGTCGCCACCGTGCGGCGGAACATCTGCGGGTGGACGCCGGTGATGCCCGCGTTGCCCAGGACCTTGCGGACGTGTTCACCTGGGCAATGTGACGGATCGATGATGGATCGCCACGGCGACCTCCACATGAAAATCGAGGCCAGACCACGTCTGACCTCGACTCTCTTTGGTAGCGGGGGCAGGATTTGAACCTGCGACCTCTGGGTTATGAGCCCAGCGAGCTACCGAACTGCTCCACCCCGCGTCGTTGCCGCCACCCTAGACCGGGCGTACGCAGTCGTTCAAATCTAGGCACCTTGCCCGTTCCCGGTTGACTGCTCGCCGGCGCCGTCGAGCAGCCGCAGAGCCCGGGCCACCAGAGCCTGGGCCTGGTCGACGCGGTCCTGGTACGTGCCCAGTTCCCCCTGGTTCAGCGCGGTCTGAGCCTCTTCGTAGAGCCCGTCAGCACGGCCAAGCAGGCGCGAAGCCCGCGCCGCGTCGGTGCCACCGCCGTTGCCCTGACCGCCGTTGCCCTGACCACCGTTGCCCTGACCACCACCGTTGCCCGAGGGCTCCTGCGCGCCGCCGATCGGCTCACCCAAAGCGACTTCGAGCGCCTCCTCGAGGTTGCGGCCGATCCCGACGTCCTCGCCGAAGCTGGCCACGACGTACTGCAGCTGGGGGAAGCTACCCTCGACGCTTGACCGGCGGGTGTAGATCGGCTGCACGTAGAGCAGGCCGCTGCCGGCTGGCACCGTCAGCAGGTTGCCGTACTCGAGCGACACGTCCGGCTGGTTGCGGAAGCTCAGCAGCTTGGCGGCCACCGCCTCATCGCTCTGGATGTTGTTGGCGATCTGGCTCGGGCCGTCGATCCGGTCGCTCGTGGAGCGCAAGATGGCGAACTTGCCGTATTCGGGATCGGAGGGCACCGAGTTGACCGCGACGAAGGCCGCGAGGTTCTCCCGGCCCTTCGGGGTGTAGACACTCGTCAGCGAGAACGCCGGCCCCTGCGTGCCCGGCATCTGCACCGACAGGTAGTACGGCGGCTGGAGGGTGCCGCTGGCACTGGCCGACGGGTCCTCGGGCAGCTCCCACCGGTCCGAACCCTGGAAGAAGGTGCCCGGATCGGTCACGTGGTAGGAGTTGAGGATGTCTCGCTGCACCTTGAAGATGTCCTCGGGATAGCGCAGGTGGTCCAGCAGCGCGGCCGGGATGTCCTCCTTGGGCTGCACGCTGTCGGGGAAGGCTGACATCCACCCCTTCAGCAGCGGGTCGCGCTCGTCCCATTCGTACAGGACGACGTCACCGGTGTACGCGTCGACCGTGGCCTTGACGGAGTTGCGGACGTAGGTGACCTGGTCGCTCGGCAGGACCGCGGTGCCGCCGGTCGCCGTCAGCGTGTCCGTGGTGGTCTCCTGCAGGCTGAGCCGCTGCGCGTTGGGGAAGTTGTTGCTCGTGGTGTAGCCGTCGACGACCCACACGATTTTGCCGTCGACGACTGCAGGGTAGGCGTTGCCGTCGACGGTCAGCCACGGCGCGACCTTCTTCACCCGCTCCCGGGGGTTGCGCTCGTAGAGGATCTTCGAGGCGTCGTTGACCCGGCCGGACAGCACGATGTTGGGCTCGCCGAACTTCAGCGAGTACAAAGCCTTGGTGAAGATGTTGCCGACAGCGACGCCGCCGCCACCCTCGTACGTGGTCAGCGTCGGCTCGGCGCTGCCCTCCTCGGAGGTCGGGATGTCCACCTCGACGTCGACCCCCTGGTTGTTGCCGACGATCGAGTAGTCCGGGGTGTTCTCGCCGTAGTAGACCCGCGACTGGTACGGCCCGCCGGCACCGTCGGTCAGCTCGCCTCGGGGCGGGATGCTGCTCTCGGCCCAGTCCGGATTGCCCTCGGGCCCGCGACGGTCGCCGTAGGCGGCGATCACGCCGAAGCCGTGGGTGTAGACGGTGTGGTCGTTGGTCCAGTTGCGCTGCGAGGCATCCAGCCCTGACAGGTCGATCTCGCGTGCGGCGACCACGACGTCCTGCGGGGCGTCGGCGCCGGCCAGGACGTACCGGTCGACGTCGAGCGACGGCGGCACGCTGTAGAAACCACGCACCTGCTGCAGCTGCTCGAAGGCCGGCGACACGAGCGTCGGGTCGAGCAGCCTGGTGTTGGGCAACGACTCGGCCCCGCCGAGCTCGTCGGCCTGCACCGATGTCGTCGCGTCGTAGTCCTGGGTCTGCACGTCGGCGACGTCGTACGCCCTGCGAGTCGACGTGATGTTGTTGTCGATGAACCGGCTCTCCTTGTCTGCCTCCGACGGCCGCACCTCGAAGCTCTGCATGATCGTCGGCCACACCCCCGACAGCAGCACCGAGGACAGCACGAGCAAGCCGAGGCCGATGCCCGGCAGCAGCCAGGATCGGCGCCAGGCGTTGACGAACAACAGCACCGCGCAGATCACGGCGATCACGATCAGGATGTTCTTCGCCGGGATGCGGGCGTTGGCGTCGGCGTAGTGGACGCCGTCGAACAGCCCGCCGCTGCTGCCCAGCGCAAAACTGAAGCGATCCAGGTAGTACGCCCACGCCTTGAGCAGCACGAACAGGCCGATGAGGATCGACAGATGGGTCTGCGCCTCACCGGTCAGCCGGTCGCGGCGCGCCTGCAGGTCGATGGCGCCGTACAGGTAGTGGGTGACCGCGGCCGCGATGATGCTGACCGTGAGCACGGCGAAGCCGAAGGAGGTCACGAACCGCCACCACGGCCAGTCGAAGACGAAGAACCCGATGTCGGTGTTGGTGAAGTAGGTGTCGGTCTGCCCGAAGTCGCTGCTGTTTCGCCACAGCAGGAAGGTCTCCCATCGTCCGGCAGTGGCGCTCCCGGCGACCACAGCGAGCAGCAGGCCGACTGCGAGCAGGCTGCGCCCGCGTACGGGCTCGAGCGCTGCGCGATAGCGCTCCAGCGAGTCGTTGCGCCGGGCTGCCACCCGCACCAGCGGGCGGGCTCGGTAGGCCAGGACGATGTTCAGGATCGCCGCCCCGGCGAGCACCACCGCGCCCACGACGAACAGGCCCATGCGGGTGAGCAGGACGGTGGTGAAAACCGAGGAGTAGTCGATCGCGGAGAACCAGAGCCGGTCGGTCCACAGCCCCGTGAAGATGGCCAGGGCAAGCAGCAGGCCGCCCAGCGTCACCAGCGTCGGCAGCAGCACCGATGGTCGTGGAGTCGGCGGCCGCTGAACAGCGGTCGCGCCGGCTCCGCTGCCGTTGCCTTCGTCGTCGCTCACGTCACTCCACTCACGATTGCATCATTCTGTCGGTCAACGTGTCCGCGATCAGCGCCACCAGCCCGGGCACGAGATCGCTGCCCTCGAGCAGGTCGGTGTCCTCGTTGCCCCGGATGCGCAGCGTGCAGTGTGCCTGACCGTCCCGCAGCACCGCCGCCACGATCCGCACCTCGTGTCGATCCGGATGCTTCGAAGCGTACGTGCGCATCTCAGCCGCCCCGACCGGCATGTCGGCCTCCGCCGACGGCGGCAGCACCACGCGCTCCACCGCCGCGGCGCAGCCGTGCACCGTCGGCGGCCACTCGACCCCGCCCAACAGATCCTCCAGGCTCCGATCCGGTGACAGCGGGTCCTGCTCGACGGCGGTGAGCCCGTCGGCGGGTTGGCCCGCCGGCCCGGCGCTCAACCCCAGGCTGTCCGCCAGGTCCGGCTCGCGCTCCAGCAGGCCCCGGGTCTCCACCAGCGCGTAGAGCCGGGCCGGCTGATCCCAACCCGACTCGGCCAGCGCAGCATCGATCTCCAGGACCGCGCGACGCAGCCCGGACTCGCTCACTCGCATACCGGAACCTCGGCTGCCGGGTCGTCGGCAAGCCGCTGGAGTGACTTCACCGCACCGCTGAGATCCTGGACGCGGACCAGCCGGACGTCGCCCGCGTCGACGTCGGCGCCGAGCGCCTCGGCACAGTTCGCAGCCGGCACCAAGAAGATGCCGGCGCCCGCGTCGACCGCTCCGACGATCTTCTGCTGGATGCCGCCGATCGCACCCACGGCCCCGGTCGCGCTGACCTCACCGGTGCCGGCGATCGAGGACCCTCCGGTGAGGCTGCCCGGGGTCAGCTCGTCGTAGATGGCCAGCGCGAAGATGGTGCCCGCGCTCGGACCGCCGATGCCGCCCGACAGCTTGATCTTGACGTCGATCGGCAGGTCGTACATCACCCCGGGGGCGATCCCCACAGCGGGGAACTCGTCACCGGTCGACGGGTTCTTCAGCCCGGTGGTGGACAGCCTGACCTGCATCTGCTTCTGGCCGCGCCGGATGGTCAACCGCACATCGTCGCCGACCGAGCGGTCCCGGATCGCGGCCACCGTCGCCCGAGCGGTCGAGGTGGCCTCGCCGTCGACCCCGAGGATGACGTCGTCGACCTCGAGAACACCGTCGGCAGGGGCGCCGTCGTTCACGGCCAGCACCGTGGCGTGCTCGGGCACCTCGTCGCCGAGCAGCCGCAGCGCCGCCGCGGCGGCGACCTCCTGCGAGTCGGCCATCTGCGTGGCGGACTCCTGCTCGGACTCCTGTGGACTCTTGTTCGGGGGATAGACGGCGTCGCGCGGGATGATCGCCTCATCGGGAGCAAGCCAGGCCCGGATCGCCTCGGCGATGCGCAGTGAGTCGTCCGGCGACGTCACTGACACGGTCGTCAGACGCAACGACCCCTCCGTGCGGAAGGTCCGTCGACCTTCGATGTCGATGACCGTCGGGTCCTTGCCCATCGCCAGCACGTCACGCGTCGGGCCCGGCCGCATCGTGACGTACGGGACAGGCAGCAGCACCGCGACTGCGACCACCACGGCCAGCAGCACGGCGGCCGCGCTGACGGTGGCGTTGCGCTTGGTCACGGCACCAGTTTCTCACTGGCCGGCAGGGGGTACCTGCTCAGGGCGCGCAGCCTTGCGGCTGGCTCCCGCGGTCGACCGGGCCGAGCGGCGAATGGCCACCCCGGTCCCGTGCTCGGCCGGCTGCCGCACAACATGCCGGGACCGAGCCGGCACCGGCTTGGCCAGAGCCGCCCCGATGCGGGCCCGTGCGGCGGCGTCGTCGCGCGGCGACGCGCGCTGCTCCTGCTCGGCGTCCCGGCGGGCCCGGTGCCCGGTCCACGTCGCATAGATCATCGCCAGCAGCGTCGCGACGCCTGCGGGGACCAGCCAGAACAACACCTCCACACCGTTCAGCGTAGGCGCCGGACAGGTCGACGTCGGCCGCGACACGGCCGTGCCGGGCCGGCCACCTCAGGGCGTGCCGACCCACTCCTCGTCCCCGTCGAGGAACACCTGGTGCTTCCAGATCGGGACCGTGGCCTTCAGCTCGTCGATGAGGGCCCGGCATGCGGTGAAGGCCGCATCGCGATGTGGTGTCGCCACCGCGACGGCGACGGCGAGATCGCCGACCGCCAGGTCGCCGACCCGGTGGACGGCCACCACCGCACGCGCGTCGAACCGCTCGCCCACGTCGCTCGCGACGCTCCGCAGCTGCGCCAGCGCGGTCGGGTGTGCGGAGTAGCCGAGGGAGGTGACCGCACGGCCGTTGTCGTGGTCGCGCACCGTGCCGACGAACACGCAGGTGCCACCGGTGGCGGCGGCCGCGATGGCGCCGTGCACCGCTGCCAGGTCGATCGGGCGCTCGGTGATCTCGACCATCCGCACCCTGTCGGCAACGTCGTCCATGCGCGCAGCGTACGAGTACGTTGGAGACATGGCCACGGATCCCCACCACCCCGACGACGAGGAAGACAACCCTGGCGACGACCCTGGCGACGACCCGGGCGACAGTCCGGCAGGGCCGGTCAACCCGCTCGAGCAGATGCTCGGCGCCTTCGGCGGCGGCGCGGGCGGGGGCAACCCGTTCGGTGCCGGCGGTGCCGGCGGATTGGACCTGTCCGCGCTCCTCGGCCAGATGCAGCAGTGGCTGGCGCCGCACGACGGAGCGGTCAACTGGAACCTCGCCGGTCAAACCGCGCGGCAGGTCGTGGCCCAGCATGCCGACCCGTCACCCGGGGCAAACCAGGAGTCGGCCATCAGTGACGCGGTCCGGCTGGCCGACCTGTGGCTCGACAACTCCACCGACATCCCCAGCGGGGTGTCGGTCTCCGCAGCGTGGAGCAGGGCCGACTGGGTGGAGCGGACCCGGCCCGTGTGGGCGACGGTCGTCGAGCCGGTCGCCGAGCACGTCGTGGCCGCCATGGGCCAGGCGATGCCTGCGGAGGTCAAGCAGATGGCCGGGCCGCTGGTGGGACTGCTCGGACAGGCAGGCGGGGCAATGTTCGGCCACCAGCTCGGCCAGGCACTGGGAGCGCTGGCGGCGGAGGTCGTCTCCGGCTCCGACGTCGGCCTGCCGCTGGTCCCGGCCGGGACGGCGGCGCTGCTGCCCGCCAACGTCACGGCGTTCGGCGAGGGGCTGGGGCTGGAACAGCGCGACGTGCTGCTCTACGTCGCGCTGCGCGAGTGCGCCCACCAGCGCCTGTTCGTCCACGTGCCGTGGCTGCGCAGTCACCTCTTCGGTGCCGTCGATGCGTATGCACGCGGCACCCGACTCGACCTGTCGGCGATCGAGGAGACCGTACGGGGCATCGACCCCAGCGACCCGGCAGCATTGCAGGCTGCACTGTCGGACGGCATGTTCGAGCCCCGCGCCACCCCTGAGCAGGTGGCCGCGCTGGAGCGCCTCGAGACGTTGCTGGCCCTGGTGGAGGGCTGGGTCGACGACGTCGTCGCCCAGGCCACCCTGGACCGGATGCCCAGCGCCACCGCGCTGCGCGAGGCCATGCGGCGGCGACGGGCCAGCGGTGGGCCCGCGGAGCAGACCTTCGCCTCGCTGGTCGGGCTCGAGCTCAGGCCGCGGCGGCTGCGCGACGCCGCGACCCTGTGGGGTGCGCTGCGAGACCGTGCGGGACCTGCCGCCCGCGACCAGGTGTGGACGCACCCGGACCTGCTGCCGTCGGCGGCCGACCTGGACGACCCGCTGGGCTTCGCCCAGGGCGAGCGTGCGGGCGGTGCTGACGACTCCGACATGGCGGTCACGTCGGACGCCGACTTTGACGCCGCGCTCCGCGAGCTGCTGGACGACGAACCCGTCGGCGACGAACCCGGCGACGACGAACCCGGCGACGACCCCTCGCCACCCGCTGCTGGCCCGCAGGGCTGACCGCTCAGCGGTCGGCGTCGTCCGGGCCCGCTCCGCTCGCCTCCGAGAAGCCGTCCAGGTAGCCGCGGGCGCGTTCGCTGCGGGGATAGCGCGCGACCAACTCCCAGAAGTCCTGCCCGTGACCTGGCACCAGCAGGTGTGCCAGCTCGTGCACGAGCACGTAGTCGATGACCCACTCGGGCATGCCCTGCAGCCGGTCCGACAGCCGGATGGAGGCTTCATCGACGCTGCAGGAGCCCCACCGGCCGTGCTGGTTGTCCACCCAGCGCACGGACGACGGTCGTGCACGAGAATCGAGGTAGCGGCTGCTCAGCCGCGCCGCGCGACGCTCCAGCCCCGAGTCCGACGGTCTGCGGCGGCGCTCGCGCCGCTCCAACCGCTGCACCATCCGGGCCACCCACTGCCGCTCCTCCGCAGCGGTGAAGCCGGCAGGCATCAGCACGACGACGGCGTCCCCCTCACGGTGCGCGCCCACCGTACGTCGGCGGCGACTGCTCCGGCGCACCTCGACCCGCGCCGACGTCCAGGGCGGTTGTCCACTCTGCGACACCCGCCAACCGTACGGTCCACACGCCGTGCACAGGTTTATCCACAGGGGGTGGATCGCGGCAGATGGCCGCGACTGGTGCGGCATCCGCGACCCTTTCGGTGGCATTTCGCGGACATTTCGCTGGCATTGCCCTGTGGACAGCCCGTCCGACCCGGGGCGCAGCGGGCAGGCTGATGGCATGCGTCCCGTTGTCCGACCCGGCCTGACGATGTTGCGGCGCGACCAGCGTCACCTGCAGTTCGGCGTCGAGCCCGGCCGGGCGGTGGTGGTGCCGGACTCACCCGGCCTGCGGGACCTGCTCGGGCAGCTGGACGGTGTGCACCCGCGTGAGGCGGTTTTGGCCACGTGCAGCGACCGCGAGCGAGCGGTTGAGGCGCTCGACTCCCTGATCGGTGCAGGCGTGGTCGTCGACGCCGACCTGCTCCGCTCGACCCCAGCACCGAGCGAGCTGAGTCACCTGCTCGGCGCCACGACGCCGCGGCGCGCCCACGAACGGGTACGCAGCCGCAGCGACTCCGCCGTCGCGCTCAGCGCGGCGAGCGCGTTCGGCATCACCCAGGTGGTCGCGATCGGTGAGCTGCTCGTGGGTGCCGGAGTGGGTCGGATCGTTGCCGACGCCGATGTTGGTGCCCAGGTGGCGGAGCGGACGTCAGCTGCCGGCTGGCAGCACACCCTGCCGCCCGGCGACACCGTGCCCGACGCTGCTGTTGTGGTGGGCTCTCCCGCCACCGGGCCCGACGCCGAGGCGTACGGGGTTGCCGGCGTGCCGCACTTGGCGCTGTCGCTGATCGACGGGATCGCGGTCGTCGGCCCGTTCGTGCGGCCAGGCATCACGGCGTGCACCGGCTGCGTCGACGCCACGCTCAGTGCCCGCGACGCCGCATGGCCGGCACTCGTGGACCAGCTGCGGCCGGCGAACAGGGCGACGAGCAAGACCGACCTGGCCCAGCCGCGCAGTCGAGTGCTCGAAGGCGCTGTCGCCGCCTGGGCCGCTCGCGAGGTCCTGGCGCACCTGGCGGCCGCGCCGGTGCTGACCTACGGGGCAAGCCTGCGCCTCGACGACGGCCTGGTCGACCAGGTGGTGCACCGTTGGGCGTTGCACCCTGGGTGCGGGTGCAGCCTGCTGAACTGACCGACTCGGGGGACAATAGGTCCATGACTTCGCCGACGGACGCCGATGAGAGCCACGACGTCGCGCGACCATCCCCGGCCCGACCGCTGCCGCGTCGCGCGGCCGCACGCACCGTCCGCCTGGCCAGCCTTCCGCTCGGCTACGCCGGGCGCGCAACGCTCGGCCTGGGCAAGCGGCTCGCGGGGCGGCCTGCCGAGACCGTGCTGAGCGAGATGCAGGTCCGCACCGCCGAGCAGCTGTTCGGCGTCCTGGGCGAGCTCAAGGGCGGGGCCATGAAGTTCGGCCAGGCACTGTCGGTCTTCGAGGCGGCGCTGCCCGACGAGCTGGCGGGGCCCTACCGCGAGACGCTCACCAAGCTGCAGGACTCCGCACCCCCGATGGACACGGCCCAGGTCAACCAGGTGATGGCCGCCGAGCTGGGCGCCGGTTGGCGCAAACGGTTCCGGGAGTTCGGCAGCGACCCGATCGCGGCCGCATCCATCGGGCAGGTGCACCGGGCGGTGTGGTCCGACGGACGCGACGTCGCCGTCAAGGTGCAGTACCCCGGTGCCGGGGACGCAGTCCGCGCCGACCTGCGCCAGATCGAACGGGCGTCTCGTGTCTTCGGCGGGATGTTCCCCAACATCGACGTGCGGGCACTGGTCCGTGAGCTGCAGGATCGGGTGTCTGAGGAGCTCGACTACCGGATGGAGGCGGAGGCGCAGGCAGCCTTCCACGAGGCATTCGAGGGTGACCCCGATGTGACGGTTCCTGCTGTCGTGGACGCCACCGAGCGGGTACTGGTGAGCAGCTGGCTGGAAAGCACCGGATCCCTGGCGCGACTCGTGGTCGAGGGGGACCAGAGCGCCCGCGACTACTTCGGCACCGCCTACGTCCGCTTCTTGTTCTCCGGCCCACGGCGCACCGGGATGCTGCACGCCGACCCGCACCCCGGCAACTTCCGAATCATGCCCGACGGTCGGCTCGGCGTCGTCGACTTCGGGGCGGTGGCGCGTCTCGGCCCGGACGGTCTGCCCCGAAACGTGGGACGGCTCGTGCGTCGTGCCGTCGACGGGGAGTGGGACGCGGTGCTCGACGGGCTACGCGACGAGGGCTTCGTCAAGCCGGGTGTGGACATCGACATGCAGGTGCTGCGCGACTACCTCCAGCCGTTCGTCGAGCCGGCGGCCGTGCACACGTTCAAGTTCTCCCGGGAGTGGCTGCGCGGACAGGCGGCCCGCTTCGACTCACCGCGCAAGGATGCGTTCGTGACGGCGACGCGCCTCAACCTGCCGGCCAACTACCTGATGCTGCACCGGGTCTGGAGCGGCGGGGTCGGCGTGCTGTGCCAGCTCGGCGCCGAGGCCGACTTCCGGGCAATCCTCGACGAGGCCCTGCCGGGTTTCGGGGACTGACTCACGCACATACCGCTGCCGCCGAGTGCGACGTACCACGTCGCCCCCGGCGGCAGCGGGGGTGGTGGGGCGCGGTCACAGCCGGCGGGCCCGGTGCCGGCGGGCGCGCAAGGCGGTGCGCTCAGCCCGGCGTGCCAG
>JBBSMN010000013.1:0-26029 GCA_038233135.1 Propionibacteriales bacterium | reverse complement strand
GGCGGGCAGATCCGCCCGTACGCCCCGACGCTCTTCGACGACGAGCTCCTGACTGCGGTCGACGCCGCAGCTGCGCGCTTCATCCCGCTCGCGATCGTCCTGCCGATGCCGGCTACCGCGACCGCCATCACGCTCGGCGCCGCACAGACCGTCAGCGCCATCACGCGCGTCCGTACCCTGGCCGTCACCGTTGCGGTGATCAGCAAGCAGCTGGCACACCGCACCATGTACGACCAGCTGTACTTCCAGGACCAGCGGCTGCGCGAGTTCATCCCGCGCGCCCGCCTGTCCGCCGACGGCACGATCACCCCGGTCGGGCGGGCCCGCAACGACAGCGGCGGCCGGCTGCTGCTCACCAGCGACCTCACCCGCCTGCACGACCGGCTGGACCAGCTGCACGCGCTGGTCATCGACGCCTCCGCCGTGCAGCCGCACGAGCTGCGACCGCTGCTGTGCCTGCCCAAGACGGGCACACCGGTGGTGTACCTGACCGCCAACCCGCTGGATGCGGCGCTGACTGACGTGCGCGCCGCCGGCGGCGCGATCTGGTCCTGGGACGTCGAAGACCTGCCCGCGCTCGCCGGACCGGTCAGCGCCCGCCGGCCGCTGGTCACCCTGGACACCGCCGACCGGCGTGCCGCCGCCACCGCGGTCGACGCGCTGGCAGCGCCGGCGCAACTGCTGACCGCCAGCGGCAGCACCCGTCGCACCATCTGGCTGCCGACCACCCCGGACAGCACCCGCACGACGACCACGTCGAGCGCCCCGAGCGCGAACAGGCCCGCGGCTGCGACCCCCTCCGGCGCGGCACGCCCCGCCCCGACAGCCGCCGACCGCGAGCTCGACGACGCTCTGACCGAGCTGTGGCGCTCGGTCGCCGCGCTGGCCAACACGCACCGGCCCCGACCGGCCGGCGGCCAGCGCGGCCCGACCGCGTTGCAGACCGGCGCCGCCGACCTGGCGCTG
Organism: Propionibacteriales bacterium; assembly: GCA_038233135.1. Classification (GTDB taxonomy): domain Bacteria; phylum Actinomycetota; class Actinomycetes; order Propionibacteriales; family Nocardioidaceae; genus JACCVL01. Next base: position 25,063 of record JBBSMN010000013.1, on the reverse strand, counting down.
CGATGGGTCTGGGCAGTGTTCAACACCCTGAGCCTGCTGCCGATCGACCCGACCCGCTACGACCTGCTGCTGCCAGCCAGCCCGTGGGCGACCCGGCTGACCGACGCGCCAGCACAAGCCCGCGCGTATGCCCGCGCAGCCCCGGCACACCTGAGTTCGCCATGGCTGCACGTCGCCGACGCGCTCGAACGCACCCTGGAAGCCGCCGCGACCGCGCCCAAGCTCGGCCGCATCCTGGACTGGGTCACCGCGCTGACCAGCACCCCCGCCAGCGCCGACCCGCTCGGGCTGCACCGCCGCCCAGTGCCCACCTCCCGACCGCAGCCCGACCAGCCCACCCACGGCCACGCCGACAGCACACCGCAGGCCGAGCACGAGCTGAACCTCACCGGCGACCGGGCCCTGCTGATCACCCGCAACCGGACCGCCGCAGCCGCACTCACCCAGGTCCTGGACGAGCACCCCGCAACCCCGCTCGGCTGGGGCGAGCACGTGGCAGTCGTCAGCCTGTCCGACGTGCTGCACGGCCGGGCCCGCACCGCCAGCCACCTGCTGCTGTGCGGACCTGTGCCACGCGCCGCAGCCGGCCTGCTGGCTATGCCGGCCACCGCCACCGTTACCGTTGTGGCCGCCGGCACGTTCGAAGGCAGCCGCGTACTGGCGCAGCTGAACGCGACCAGCAACGCGCTGCGCAGCCTACGGACCGAGACCGTCACCCTGTCCGCACCGATGCTGCGCGTCGCCCCGCACCGCACCGACCTGTTCGGGGCCGCCCTGAGCCTGGACGCCGCGGGCGGCGGCACGCTGCAGCCGCTGCCGACCCATCCCGACGCCCCCGGATGGGAACCGTTCGACGTCGACGTGCTCGCCCTGATGTCACGCCTGGGCGCCGACCGCACCGACGAGCTGCCGTCCCCACCGGTGCGCACCGACGACCCCGACGTAGCCGCGATCACCGTGTGGCTCGGCCCGGCCACCACCCCGCGCACAGAAACCAGCTCAGCCGCCGACGCCCCGGCACAGCAGCTGGTGCTGCTGGCCGCCGAAGACCTGGTTCACCGCCGCCGCGGCAACCAGCTCGCGCACGTGGCCGCCAAGAGCCTGCACCCCGGCGACGTCCTGATCCTGGTCGACGACGCCGCCCGCGCCGAGCTGTTCACCACGATCACAGCCCGGCTGGCCGAGCTGCCCGGCCACAGCACGCTGACCGCGATGATGGCGCTGTGGCGCAAGCACACCGCCGCCGCGCGCGACACCGGCCTGACGCACGAGCAGATCCTGCAGCGCCTGCAGGCCGCTGGCAGCACGATCACCTGGGCGGGCACGGTTGGGTCGTGGATCCGCGGGCAGGTCGACGGCCCGGCCGACCCCGACGACATCGCCCGGTTCGCCGCAGCGGTCGGCGACCGCGAGCTCGCCCGGCTCGCCGGCCCGATCGCCAACGCCGTCCGGCTCGTGCACGCCGTGCACCGCAAGGTCGGGCACTGGCTGTCCGGGCAGATCAGCGGGGCACTGGACCGCGAGGACCCCGAGCAGCTCGTCGACATCAACCTGGCCGTGCACGTCGCCGACCTGCTCGAGTCGATCAGCCTTCACCCGGTCGCCGACGTAGACCTGACCGTGCGCGCGGTGCCGGCCGCGCTGGCCGGCGTCGTCTTAGAGCGCGCCGTCGCCGTCGGCTACGGCCTGACCGCTGATACCTCTTGACCGCGCCGGTCGGTCTCACTGTCTGTGAGATCAGGTCGGTGTCGTCGAGGAGGTCGTCGTGCAGTTCATCGGTAGTGCGTCACAGCGGCAGCTCGGCCGCGGCCTGTTCAACGCGACCCGGACTTCGCCCGCTGCAAAGCGGCCTCAGCGGCCGGATGAAGCCGTTGCAGACCGCGATCGCCGGCTGGCCCTCGCGCTCCTGCGCAGCGGAAGCCCTACGACCCAGTCCGCTCGCCGAGTCGGTCGCCACCGGAGGCGAAAGGAGAAGCCAGAAGCGGGCGGGCCCGTCAACAAACGACCGCGAAGCGGTTTGCTGGCACGACGTGACCCGCCCGCCGGGCACCACGGTCCCCCGACAGGACGCCATGCGCCAGAACCCCATCAGGGCCTGACGCGCTCGGTGGCGGGGGTCCGGACACACGTCGATACCGCTAAGCAGCGCGACCAGCCGCAAAGCGGCAAGGCCCCGACTGCGTGGCTGTCAAGACGCCGGACCCCCTCCCACTGAGCGAGTGCGACCACGTTGCCTGCACCGCCCTCGGGCGAGCTCACACAACCTGGACCGCCGAGACGCCACCACGCACCGTCACCCCCACAGGGCACAGACGCCGGTTCCGCCGCGCGTCCTACACCTACGCCCTCACCGGCACTTGACAACGACCCCCCGTTGCTAGTTGTCCTGCAGCCTCGGAGCATCGATGGACGAATAAGCTCTCAGGTTGGTGAGGACCTTGACGTAACCGGACATAGGGGTCAGCCTTCCCTGCCTGCACCTCGGGCACCGCTCTCGCACCTCTCGCTGCTCGGCTCGTGTTCGTACCAGCACGCTGTTGAGCCGCCGGCGAGCACCGGCGACTTCCGCCTACGGGCCGCACACCCTTCCGACCGGAGGACCTGTTGACCACCGCCGCGCCGCTGCCCACTTCGACAAGGGCGCTGAGCCCGCACAATCCGGCCGACGTCAACGACCAGCTCTTGGCGCTGCTCGGCTCCCGGATCCTGACCCGGGCCGCTGGCGAGCACCTGCCGGCGCTGTCGCGCCTGTCCGGCAACCCACAACCGCATCTTTGGCTCGGCCAGCTCGCCAGCGAACCCGTCGTCATCGCCGAGACCGTCGCCGGACGAAATCCTGGCACTGTCCCGCCGGCGCAAGGGTTCTCGCTGCGCCTGGCAGCCCTGCCGGCCACGTTCGATCTAACCGTGTCGTTCAGCGTCTACCTGGCGCTGCACCCGACCGTGGCTGAGCAGCGCGCCCACCACGACGAGGACCCCGGCCAAGCCACGCCGAGTACCGATCCAGCAGTCCTGCCGACCCAGTCGGCCGGGCCGGCAGCCAGCACACGCGACAGCGCTGATGCCGCCAGCCACCACATGACCCTCGACCAGGACACCGTCGACCAGGGCCTCGACCCGCGCGCCGGCGGCATTGCGCCACCTGACCCAGCCGCTGCCGGCGCCGCCGCCGCTGCCGCACCCTCGCGCGGACTGCAGCTGGCGAGCGTGTGGACCAAGGTCGACGTCGGCCCGGTCAGCGTGCGCGTCACCCTGCCGGCCGGCGCCCGCGGCAGCTACCGCACCGCCGAGCCCGACCTGGCCGCTTCGATCGACACCGCGCTGCGCGCCGTCACCGGCGCCCGCGGCCTGCAGCCTTACCGACCGCGCCGGCAGTCCCAGCCGGCCGGCAGCCTCCCGCGTGAAGACGACACCATCGACGAGCGCACCTGGGCCGCCTACGCCGCCACCAACCTGCTCGAGCCGGCCGACACCGTCCTGCCGCGCCTGACGGCCGCCGTCGAGGTCGACGTCACCGCCGACGGGAACGACACCGAAATCCTGCTGACCGTCGTCAATACCACCCCCACCCCGGACAGCCAGTACGCCGACGCGACCGCCACCACCCCCTACGACCGGCACCACATCGACGCGCGCCTTTACCAGGTGCAGATGAGCGCCACCACAGACGCACTCCTACGGGCCTACCAACTCGAGCAGGTCACCCAGTCCTACCGCTACGACCGCACCGTGACGGCCTTCGGCCACAACAGCCCCGTCACCGTCGACACGCCCACCGGCACAGCCGGCACCACCACGCTGGTCAGCACGTTCGGCGCGCAGATCGCCACCAGCCGCATCCACCCGCGTACCCACGCCGCGGACGGCACACCCATCGACACCTCGTTCGCGACCGTGACCGCCGACCCGATCGCCGCGCTGACCGCCCTGACCGTCGCGCAGCACACCTGGACCACCACCGCCTGGTCAGCCAGCGAGATCAACCGCCTGGCCACCCACCACAACTGGAGCGCCCAGGCCCGCGCCGAAGCCGCCGACGCCGCCCGCGACGCCCACGACGAGCTCACCTGGGTGCAGGACGGACTCAGCCAGCTGCGCGCCGACCCGCACCTGCTGAGCGCCTTCACCCTGATGAACCAGGTCATGACTCAGATCGGCGCCCGCCGCAAGTACACCACCTGGCGCCCGTTCCAGCTCGCCTGGATCGTCGGCTGCCTGCCCGCACTGGTCGACCCGGCCGCACACCCGCACGTCAACATCGTCTGGTTCGCCACCGGGGGAGGCAAAAGCGAGGCATACCTGGGCCTGATGCTGCTGGAGCTGTTCTACACCCGCCTGACCGGCACGACCGCCGGCTCAACCGTGTGGGCACGCTTCCCGCTGCGCCTGCTCGCGCTGCAGCAGACCGAACGCTTCGCCGAAGTTGTCCTGCTGGCCGAGCAGGTCCGCCGCAGCCACCCGCAGATGGCCGCCGGCGACCCGCTGGGTGTCGGATTCTTCGTCGGCTCCGGCAACACCCCCAACCGCATCTACGAAGCCTCCAGCGCCTGGAGCAACGGCATCGACCCGAGCGACCCGGCACTGGCCGCCCGCTGCCGCGTCCTGGAGCACTGCCCGGTGTGCGACCCGACCCGCACCGGCAATCCGGTGCTCGTGCAGTTCAACACCACCCGCTGGGTCATGGAGCACCTGTGCACCAACGCGGCCTGCCCGGCCGTCGGCGCCCTGCCAATCTGGACGATCGACGACGACATCTACCGCAACGCCCCCGCCGTGCTCGTCGGCACCGTGGACAAGCTCGCCCAGCTCGCGCATGCCACCCACTTCAGCGTCCTGCTCGGCCAGGCCCACAGCCGCTGCCCCGTACACGGCTACACCGCCAGCCCGACCTGGTGCGCGGTGTTCAATTGCTCCACCACCCGGGCGCAGATTCCACCCGGGCTGACCGGCGTCCGCCTGGAGATCGCCGACGAGCTCCACCTGCTCGATGAGAGCCTGGGCGCGTTGGACGGCATGTACGAGACGCTCCTGCAGTCCATCAACGGCGCGCTGGGCAACCCGCCACTGGCGATCGTCGCCGCGACCGCCACCCTCGAGGGCTACACCAACCAGGTCCTGCACCTGTACCAGCGTCCCGCCCGGCGCTTCCCAGTCCCCGGCCCGACCGCCGGCGAGAACTTCTGGGCCTTCACCGCCGACGGCGACCCGATGCGCCGGTACCTGGGCGTGCACCCGCGCGGCATCACCATGGTCACCGCCGCCCGCGAAGTCGCGGTCCTGCACGCCGACTGGCTGCACGACATGTTCACCGATCCCGCAGACCTCGCCACCCAAGCCGGCCTGGCGACAGACCAGACCACGCTGGACCACATCCGCGACGTCGCCACCGCCACCTACCAGGTCCTGCTGGCCTACTGCCTGCGCAAGGAGGACCTGTCCAGCTTCAGCCGCGACGACGCCGTCCTGGCGCTGCTGAACACCCGCCGCAACCTGGCCTACATCGGCGGGGACGCCAACCCCGCCGACATACGCGAAGCCGTCGCCCGCCTGGCCGCACCGCCGGCCGACCCCGACGAGCAGGTCCGCATAATCGCCGCGACCAAAGCGATCGGGCACGGCTTCGATAGCCCCCGCTTGGGCGTCATGACCCTGATGGGCACCCCCACCCAGGCCGCCGAGGTCATCCAGGCGACCGCCCGCGTCGGACGCACCCACCCCGGCCTGGTCGTGCACATCTTCAACCCGACCCGCGACCGTGACACCGGCGTGTTCCGTTACTACACCTCCTGGATCACCTATCTGGACCGCCTGGTGCACAAGGTCCCGGTAAACCGCGAGTCCCTGCCGGTCCTGCGCCGGGTCCTTTCCGGCGCGCTGATGGCCTGGCTGATCAACGTGCACGATCGCAGCTGGCTCACCGGCGCGCCGCGGCGCCGCAGTCTGACGCAGTCCGATGCGCTCAAGGACGCCCTGATCAACGGGCACGTCGACCGGACCGGCCTGATCGCCCAGCTGCAGGCCGGCCTGGGACTGAGCGCGACCCGCATCTACCACCGGCTGCACCGACAGGCCGTCGAACGCTACGTCGACGACACCCTGTCGGTCCTTCACGTCAGCGCCCAAGGCGGCAAGCGCACCTCTGCGCTGCTCGAACCGCCCGTCCCCCGCTCACTGCGCGACGTCGAGGAGCCCATCCACCTGTACGGCGACATCTGAGCGACCCGGCCCACCGGCATCTGACACGCACCACCTGCCCCACCCACACGCAAACCCGCCCGGCAGAACGGACACCTCATGGCTTTGGCCGAACTGAACCGCAGCCGCATGCAGGCACTGTGGAACCACCTGCCCGGGCAGCCCTACAACTGGGAGACCTCCGCCGCGGTCATCGGCACCACCCCGCGCCAGGTCACCGAGCTCGACATCGCCGAGGACTGGGTCCGCGCGCAGCTGCGCCGCCTGATCCGACCGTTCGCGGAAGCCCGCAGCGGCGTCCCCAATGGCGGCCCCGAGCTCGACATCATCGACCGGACCCAGTACCGCCTGGTCCAGGCCGAGGACCTGCGCGCCGAACGCTTCCCCAACACCTACCGGTGCGACACGTGCGGCATCTTCACCGCCCCGCGCACCATCGCCGACGCCCCGACCTGCCCGGCCGGGCACGGCACGATGAACCAGTTCACCTTCGTCGAGACCCACACCTGCGGCCATCTCGCGCCGCTGCGCAGCCCTCGCTGCCGCAACAGCTGCAACCGTCCGATGGTGCTGCGCAACACCCGCTCGCTCAACACCGGCGTGTGGAGCTGGCAGTGCACCCGCTGCCGCACCGACGCTGGCGGCGTCGCCCGCTGGTGCACCTGCCGCGACGGCCGGATCTTCATCAGCCGCGCCACCCAGTCCAGCGCCTACTACCCGCAACAGGTCACCGTGCTGAACCCACCGACCCGTTCCGGGCACGGCAGCCTGGCCGGACCGCTGGCCCGCCCCGCCGCGATCGCGCAGGCCATCGGTGCGCTGCCGGCCGGCCACCGCGACCTGCTGCAGGCGATCAGCACCGGCAACCAGAGCGCCGAGGACACCACCCGCGCGACCCTGATCACCCTCGGCCTGACCGAGAGCGACCCGATGTGGCAGCAGATGATGGACCGGGCCAAGGCCCAGGCCGGCACCCCGAGCACCTGGCAGGCCGACGTCGACGCGCTGAGCCTGACTGAGGACCAGCTCGAGATCGTCGGGGACGAGATGCTGCAGCTGGCGCTGACCGCCGGCGCGCAGCCGCTGAGCATCTCCGAGATCGCCGCCGAGGCCGCCGGCACCGCCCTGGCGCCGACCTACGCCACCTACGGTCCGCTGCTGAGCCGCTACCACCTGGCCGAGGTCACGCTGCTGCGCGAGCTGCCGATCGCATTCATCGTCGCTGGCTTCACCCGCCAGTCCTCCACCGCCAGCCGCGCCAGCCGCACCGGCGCCGCGACCGCGGTCAAGTTCAACTTCTTCCCCGACCAGCGCGGCGGCAAGTTCCCCATGTACGGGCTGCGCAGCGAAACCGAAGGGCTGCTGTTTCGCATCGACCAGCTCACGATCGTGCGCTGGCTGGTCGCCTCCGGCGTCGTCGCCGACCCGGGCGCGACAACCGCCGCCGAGGCCCAGAAGTGGCTGCTGGGCGTGATGGACCCGGTCAGTGACATCTTCACCGCCCCGGCCAACCAGATCAGCGCCGCCGTGCTGGGTCTGGTCCACTCGATGAGCCACCGGATGATGAAGGCGCTGGCCGCCCGCTCGGGGCTGAACGTCGACAGCCTGGCCGAATATCTGTTCCCCTCCGCCGGCGCATTCCTGATCTACGCCAACACGCGCAGCCAGTTCACCCTCGGCGGGATCGAGCACGTGTTCCGCTACGACCTAGCTGATGCGCTGTCCGAGCTCGACGCCGAGACCCGGTGCATGTTCGACCCGCCGTGCCGGCGCTCGTTCGGCGGCGCGTGCGTGGCCTGCCTGCACGTGTCCGAGGTCGCCTGCCAGCGCTTCAACACCGTGCTGGATCGCAACCTGCTGTTCGGCTCGATCCCGACCTCCACCCTGGCGACCGCCAGCACCTCGGGCCCAGCTCCGGCCAGCACCGCCGGCGCAGCACCGGCCGGCCCAGCACCCGCCCCGACCTCAGGACCGGCGTGGACAGCGTTCTGGACGCCCTGAACCCGCTGGTCGACCTGCTCGAGCACACCGCCGACCCGACCGCGGTCGCCCAGCAGCTCGTCCAGGCCAGCGGCCTGAGCGCCGAGCAGGTGTTCACCGTGCTGGACGCTGCCTGCGACGAACCCGCGCTGACCGGCCCGACGCTCAGCCACGCTCAGATCCTCACCGGCCCGGCCCGCGGTGCCGCCCTGACCGAGCACGCGCCGCTGCGCGCCGCCGCCGCCCAGGCGCTGCTGGCCCAGCGGCGCGCCGACAGCTGGCAGCTCGTGCTGACCGTCCCAGGGTTTCTGGCCGAGGCGCTGAACACTCTGGCCGCCACCCAACCCGGCCAGCGCCGCCCACGCCAGACCGCGACCGTGCTGACCGACCTGGCCGCCGGCGCCCGCACCGACCTGATCATCGCCGCGCCGTACCTGCACACCGGCTTCGTGCGCTACCTGGCCGAGCCGGTCGCCGCGCTGCTGCGCACCGGCGGGACCGTCCTGGTGCTCACCCGGGCGCTGTCGCTGCGCGCCCCGCAGACCAGCTCGGCCAACACCGAAGCCGTCCAACTGCTGCGAGAGGCGCACACCGGCGCCCGCGTCGACGCCGGGCCCGGCGCCGGAACGCTACGGGTCTGCTCCTGGGAGGAACGCGGCCTCGGCCTGCACTTCAAAGCCGTCGTGGCCGACCGGCGGCGGGCCTATCTGGGCTCGAGCAATGTCACCCCCGGCGGCGCGCTCGGCCACGCCGAAGGCGGCGTGCTGCTCGACAGCGACCGGGTCGCCGTTCTGGACGGCTGGCTGCGCGCAGTCGCCGACACCCTCGAGCAGCGACGGCTGCCCCATGGCTGAGCCGATCTGGCCCGCACACCACCGGTACCTGACGTACAGCACCGGCCGGTCCTACAGCGCTGGCCTGATTCACCCCGAAGGTGTCACACCCGGCCGATACCCTGCCGCCCAACACCCGCATGCGCCGCTCCCACGCTCTGCAGGAGGACCTTCGTGAGCCGCCGCCGCAAGTCCCCAGCAGGGCGCAACAAGCCGCATCAGCACTCGGCCACGTGCAGCTGCGAACCGGCGCCGCAGTGCCCGCAGTGCTGGCCGACCGGTCGGCAGATCACCGACGTGCTCGAGCTCGGCCCGGTCGCGGCCGAGGCGCTCGCGCAGCTGACCGCCGACGACGTGTTGGAGTTGCTGCAGCGCATCCCCGGCAACTTCCGCCAGCTGATGATGCGCCAGATCGGGCTGATGAGCGCCAGCCGGATCAACCGCGGCATGGCCGGGCAGCTGCTGGCCCGGATGCGCAACGAGCCCGACCCGGCCCGCTCGGACCTGCTGAGCATGCTCACCCAGCCGGTCACGAACCTGCTCGACACCGACCTCACCGTCGGCGAGTGGACCGCGTTCATCGGTCCCGATCCGGCCGCCGCCGCCCGCGTGCTGCTCGACCACGCACCGATCCTGGACCTGACGCTGATCGCGCTCGGACGGATGAACCCGCTGCTGCGCACCGCCGGCCTGGCCTCGGCGATCGCCGATAACTCCCCCGGTGCAATAGTGGCGCTGGCACTGCTGGCCGGTCAGGACCCGCGCTGCGCCGCCGCACACGCCCGGCTCAGCGAGCAGTTCCCGCAGATGCCGCCGGTCTGCACCGTTCCGCTGGGCGAGCTGACCCCCAGCGCCCGCTTCCGCGCGGCCGTGCCGTCCGAGCTCGTCCAGGAGGTCACGGCCGCCTTGGGCGACGGCGAGCAGGACGCCGCCGTACTCAAGGAGATCCTGGAGCGTCACCGCGACGCGCTGGAGGCGGTGCTGCCCGCACGGGCCGAGGACGCCAGCGGTGAGGACCCGGACGCCGACCTGAACGAGGACCCGGACGAGCTCGCTGTAGCGCTCGACGACGTCGACGCTGACATCGCCGCGATCCACGCCGCCCTCGAGCAAGACTTCGAGCCCGACGACCAACCAGCACGCTGGGGTGCGCTGGGCAACATCGACAGGATCGTCGAGATGCTGCTGGGCGACATTAACGACCCGGTCGAGCCGCGGCCCGACGGCGCTGAGCTGCGTACCTCGCTGGTCAGGCTGATCCAGACTTTTATCACCGCCACCCTGGACGACTGGCAAGACGTCGCCGAGACCGCCGAGACGCTGACCGCTTCGCTGCAACAGGGACGGATCTGGACCGGTGACCAGCTCGAGGTGCTTGCCAAGTACGAGACGGCCGTCGCGACCGTTGCCCGGGCCGCCGGGCTGCTGCTGGGCCGCGACATCCCAAGCACCGTCGACGCGCTGACCGCGGCTGTGGCTGAGCTGAACTCCGAGCTCGCGCAGCGGTGGTGGTGGCTGCACGCGCTGGTCGAGCTGGACGCGCCCGTGCCCGTCGCCGCAGCCGCCGAGGCCGCACGCCGCCTCGCGCAGCGAGCGATCGACCCGACGCTGCCCGTCGCCGCCGATGACGACGACGTCGACCTGGAGGCGCTGCAGGCGCTGCACACGATCGTGACCGCCGGGATGCGCATGCGTGCAGGTGGCGGCACCGACACCGTCGACTACGACGCGCTGGCCGAAGCCGACCATCTGGTGCGCGAGATGCTGCCCTCGGTCGTGCCGCTGCTGGTCCCGGCCGGCTACGGCGCTGTCACCGTCCCGGACAGGACCCCGGCAGCGCCAGCCACCACGGACGCACCTGCCGCGCCCACCGCCACCGACGACACCGCGGCCGACAGTCCCGCGGCCGCCGTCGCCACGGCCGACACCGACGACACCTCGGGCGCCGATGCACCCCAGACCGTCACCGCGGACACATCCGACACCGACAGCCACGACACCCACGACCACGACACCAAGCTCGACAGCAGCACCGACCCCAGCCCGACCGCCACCCCCGCCACCGCCCCTGCAACCGGTCGGACCGACCACGACGAAGCAGACAACGAGGTAGACGATGAGGCCGCGCTAGCCGCGCTGCTGGCCGGCGGCGCCGCCCGCACCCTGAGCAATCTGACCGGCGCCAAGCCCCGCCCCACCACCAGCAACAACAGCGCCGACGACCGCAACGACGCCAGCGCCAAAGCCACCACCCCCAGCACCACCGACCGCAGCAGCAGCACAGACGGGCAGCGCCGCACCCCGGCCGTCGCCGCCGTCCCCACCCAGAAGTCGACCGAGCCCGCCCTGAACGACACCACCGACAAGCTGCACGACCAGGCCGCCCGCACCCACGCCAAGCTGCTCGCCGACGGCCGCTTCGGCCTGAGCGCCGACCTGCTCGACGCCTGCGGCAACCCCACCGCCACCGTCGCCGCGCGCCGCGGCGTCGCCTACGCCACCGCCCTTCGCCACCCCACGGGAGGGCTCGCCAGCGCCTTCAGCCGCGTCTCCACCAACCTGACCCGCGACGGCCTGAGCGACGACCGCGCCGGCCAGCTCCTGGCCTGGGCCTGCGCCGCCCGCCTGGCCGTCCTGGCCCCCTCCGCCGGACCCGCCGCCATCCTGACCAACCTCGCGCCCGTCATCGAACACAGCGAAGCCCTCACCGAAGTCGGCCACGCCCTGACAGAAGCCAGCCGCTCCGGCGTCGTCGTCCTGCCCGGAACCGCCCAAGCCGTCGGCAGCCTGGCCGCCAGCGAACAGAGCGCGCAGACCTACGCCGAGGAAGCCCGCGACCTGGTCGTCTCCGCCCCCACCCGTGCGATCAAGTACATGCCTGCCAACGCCGTCTACCAGAGCTGGATGCACACCGACGGCGTCCTGGGTGGCCTGCTGCGAACCGTCGCCGCCGGCGACCCCACCGCCGTCGCCGACGTACGCGATCAGATCGTCCAGATGCGCGGCGGCGCCGACAAGGCCATCGGCACCACCCGCACCGAAGTCCGCCGCAAGCACCACAAGGACAGCAAGATTGTCGCCGGACCGCGCGCCACCCTGATCGTCCGCTACGACGATGCGATCGAGCTGGCGAGCAACTGGGCCCAAGCCGTCGAACGGGCCGCCGACACCAGCAGCAAGCTCCGCAGCGGAGCGTGGCGGGCCACACCGCTGACCAAGCTCCGCCAGCGCCTGGCCGCCGTCCGCCACAACGCCCTGACCGACCTGGCCGGCATGCACCAGAGCGCCACCGCCAACCCCGACGACCCCGCCCAGCAGGAGATCAACGCAGCAGCAGCCGTCGCCACCGCCCTGCTCAACGAGACCTTCAGCATCTGCGACGGCAACGCCCCCATCGGCGAGGAAGCCGCCGCCCACTACGTCGCCCACCACGAGCTGCTGGCCACCGACCTGGCCCTGACCTCACCGACGCTGCTGCCCGACAACGGCCTAGCCGAGCACGCCCTGCCCGCACTGCTCATCCTGGCCGCCACCGCACCGGCCGACCCCGACACCATCTACACCCACCGCGCCAGCCGCGGCGACCACGACCTGACCGCCACATTCATCGCCGGCGTGCGCGCCACCGACCCGCGCACCGCCCAAGCACTGGACCGCCGTCGCACCGCCGACGTCGCCGCCGATCTGGCCGCCACCACCGCACAGATCGACGCGCTCATCAGCAGCATCGACACACAGCGGATGGCCGGCGGCCTGGACGACGGCCCTTACAGCGCCCTGTCCGCCACCGCGGAAGCGCTCCGCCCGACAAAGCGCAACGACTTCGGCCGGATCCGCACCGACGCCCAGCAGATCCGCACTGAGCTCGCCACCCACCTCCGCACCAAGAGCGAACAGGCGATCGCCCGGATCAACGAGCGCGCCGGCGACGACGAGACCGTGGCCGCAATCGCCGACAAGCTCATCGACCTAGCCAACGAAGGCTACGTCGCCAGCGCCGAAGAGTTCCTGGCCCAACGCCAGGTCCCGACCGCCAAGGACAATGTCGACCACCTCGAGCAGTTCTTCCCCGCCGTCCCGGACCTGTACGCCACCCACCCCGACCTGCACACCGAGCTCGCCCAGGCCCTGTCCACCGCCGCCCCTACCCCGAGCGTGACTGCACTGGCCGCGCTCGCCGGCACCGAGTTCAGCGCCCTTAGCGAGCTGCGCATCGACGCCGGCCAGCGCGCACTGCGCGCCTTCAGCGCCCTGCAGAGCGGCGGCAAGCCCAAGATCGACATCGGCGGTCTGCTCCGCCCGATCCTGACCCAGGCCGGCCTGGAATTCACCGACGCCACCCTGGACACCAGCACCGGCCGCCAGCCCGGCGGACGCCAGTGGATCACCTTGTCCAGCGTCGCCGGCACCGGCGACGCCCTGGTCCCGCTGCTGGGCAGCGCCATGAGCCCAGCCGGCAACAGCCTGCGCGTCCTGATCGTCCGGCAGGCCCAGAGCCCGGCGACCGTACTCGAATGGATGAGCACCGAACCGCCGGACCGCACCGTGCTGGCCCTGTGGACCGGGAAGCCGCTGAGCGCCGCCGACCGCCGCAAGCTGGCCGACGCCGCCCGCGGCCGCCCGACCCCACCGGTGCTGTGGCTCGACACCGCCGTGCTGGGCTACCTGACCTGCCAGAGCGAACCACGCCGATCCACCTTCGCCGCAACCGCGCTGCCCCTGACCGCCGTCAGCCCGTTCCGCGACAAGGCCGGCGCCGCCCCGGTCGAGATGTTCTACGGCCGCACCGAAGAGATCGCCGAAGTGCTCGACCTGCAGGGCCCCAGCATCGTCTACGGCGGCCGACAGCTGGGCAAGAGCGCCCTGCTGCGCTCAGCAGCTGAACGCTTCGAACAGCGCGGCCCGGACCGCGTCGCGGTCCTGGAGAGCATCTTCACCGTCGGCTCCGAGGACACCGACCGTGACCCCTCCCGGCTGTGGGACATGCTGTGGCCGCGCTTGGCCGCCCGCCGGATCGTCCCCGAGACCGTCCCGACCGACGTCGACTTGGCCGAAGCCGTCCACGACCACATCGTCGCCTGGACCTCCCAGCCCGACACCGACCGGGTTCTGCTGGTCCTGCTCGACGAAGCCGACGTGTTCCTGGACGCCGACGCCGCCCACAACCGCTTCGCCCACGTCGACTGGTGCCGGCGCATCACCGCCGACAGCCACTGGCGTGCCAAGTTCGTGTTCGCCGGGCTGCACCGCACTGCCCGGTTCGAGTCGCTGCCCAACCAGCCGCTGAGCCACCTGGGCCGGCCCATCTCGATCGGCCCGCTCAAGCCTCAGCACGCGTACGACCTGCTGACCGAACCGCTCAGGGCGATGGGCTTCCGCTTCGCCGACACCGTCGCCGGCCCCGCCCGCGTGCTCGCCCTGGCCAACAACATGCCCGCGCTGCTGCAGTTGTTCGGCCGCGCCCTGATCGAGCACCTGGCCGCCCGCCCGGTCGACACCGACGGCCCGCCGTCGCTGATCGGCGACGAGGACATCGACGCGGTGTTCAACAACCCCGACCTGCGCAAGCAGTTCGAGGACAAGTATCAACTCACGCTGCGCCTGGACCACCGGTACATGGTCATCGCCTACGTCGTCGCCGAAGCGGCCTACGACCACGGCATCGCGACCAGCATGAGTCTGACCGAGCTGCTCGCCGCCTGCCGCGCCGCCTGGCCCGCCGGGTTCGCCGAGATGAGCACTGATGACTTCCGCGGCCTGGTCGCCGAATGCGCCGACCTGTCCGTGCTCGCCCAGGACGACGGCCGCTTCCGCATCCGCACCCCGACCGTGCTGCGCCTGCTCGGCACCGAAGAGCACGTCCTGGACGTGCTGTACAACCGCACCGAGGACCTGCGCGTGCCCTCGGCGACCGACGCCAGCTCCTACCGCCGGACCCTGTCGGCCGGCGGCGCCCGCAGCCCGTTCACCGAACGTCAACTCGGGCAGCTGTTCACCCCGGCCAACCGCGTCGTGGTCGTCACCGGCACGGCCGCGCTCGGCGCGCAGCGCGCCGCAACTGCCCTGGAGGAGGTTCGCGACGCCACCGGCAACCGCATCGACAGCTTCCGACGCTGCTCCACCCTGACCGCCGACGGGATCCGGCGCACCCTGGGCCAGCTGAGCGGCAAGAGCGCGATCCTGCTCGTCGACGCACTCAAGACCACCCCGGCCGCGCTGCGCGAGCTGCTGACCACCGCCGAGAACGAGATCGCGCGGACCGCCGCGCGGCGCAACACCACCGTCGTGGTCATCGTCGGCGGCCACAACGCCCCCGTCTGGGTCGACTGGCCGCACCGACTGGAGCTGCTGCGCGTCGACGGCCCCGGCCTGCGCCTGTGGAGCGACGAGGTCAACCTGCCCTTCCACGACGACCACGCGATCGCGCGCCTGCGCACCGCCACCGGCGGATGGCCGCAGGTCATCAACCACCTGGTTGGCAAGTTCGCCGACAAGCAGGGCCCGACCGAGGAGCAGGTCCTCAGCGAAGCCACGCGCTGGCTGGCCGGACCGGTCGGCGCCCGCGACCTTGCCACGCACGCCGAACTGAGCGACGGCATCCTGGCCGCGGCGTTCACCTCGATCGCGACCCTGACCGCTAAGCGCGGTGAGGACTTGGACTTCTTGGCCGAAGTGATTGAGATGGACGGGCTCAACCCGGCCCAGGCCGTCGCGGCCGGCTACAGCGACCTGACCGATGTGGTCATCACACTGCGCGCCCTGGGCTGCCTGGTCAGCGACACCCAGGGTTGGCTGTCCGCCGAACCGATCCTGGCCGCAGCCGTGCAAGCCCACGCCGTCGCCCGAACCGGCGCAGGCGCCGAGTGAGCGCCCCGGCCGCCCAGACCACCGACCCGACCACAGCAACGGTCGACCCGGCCACCGCACCCGCCACGGTCGACGGATGCCTGCTCGGACCGGTGACTAGCGCCGCCCTGCTGGCGATCGCCCGCCGGATCGAGCAGAGCTCCGCAGAGCCGGTCGACCCACGCGGCCTGCTGACCGGCTCCGGCGCGCTCAAGCACGTCATGACGCTGGCAGCCTCACCCGCTGGCAAGCTCCTGCGCACCGCCGGCCGGGCCGCGCTGACCGACGCCGATCTGCTGTCCACCACACCGACCGGCGGGCCGTTGACCGCCACCAGCTCCGACGTCGAGCTCGCGCACGCCCTGACCGACCGCGACGCCACCCGCGCCGCCGACGCCGCGCAGATCCTCACCGCACAGCTGGACGGCTCACGCCGGGCCCGCCGCAACGAACGCCGACGCGCCACTACCACCCCTGAGCAGCGCGCCGCCGACCGCGAACGCGCCAAGCTCACCCAGCTGCGCGAACAGCGCGACCGGGCCAACGCCAAAGCGTTCAGCGCCGAACAAAGCGCCCGGCAGCTGCGCAACGAGCTCGACCAGCTCCACACCGAGATCGCCGCGATAAGCACCCAGATGCAGGCCGCCGAGCAGCGCCTGGCGACCGCCCGCGCCGACGCGCACAGCCCCGCGCACCTGGCCGGAATTCTGTCCGGCGTCCTGCGCCGCACCACCACTGCCGACCGCGCCGACCCGACCGACCCCGAGCGAGCGACCCAGAGCGGCGAAGCCGGACCGCTGCCGGCCCGTACTGCCACTACCGCGCCCAGTGCTGCACTCACCCAGCTGCGCACCGCCGCCGAGCTCGCCGGCCTACCACCCCAGCTTGCCGAGCACGCCGGAACGTGGCTGCCGGCCCTGCTGGGCCACCTGGCCGCCCCACCAACGGTCGCGCATGTCCTGGCCCAACGCGATCTGACCGTGCAGGTCCTGGGTGGCGGCACCGAAGTCGGCGGCTCGTGCGTGCTGGTCACCGCCGGCGACACCCGCCTGCTCATCGACGCCGGCAGCCGCCCCGGCGGCACTGACGCCGCCTCCCTCGCACCGCGCCACATCGACCGGGCACTGACCGGCCGGCTCGACGCGATCATCGTCACCCACGCCCACAACGACCACGCCGGATGGGTCCCGGCCGTGGTCGCCAGCCAGAGCGACGTGCCGGTGTACGTGACCGACGCGACCGCAGCGCTGCTGGCCCGCATGTGGGTCGACAGCGCCGCGGTGCTGCGCCGCAAGGCCCGCGAGGCCGCCACCGACGACGCCGCCCCGGCCATCCCGCCGTACAGCGACGACGACGTGCGCCGCGCCGTCGGCCGCCTGCACATCCAGCCGACCGGGCAGAGCTTCCGGATCGGGCAGCTGCACGCCGAGCTGTTCCCCGCCGGGCACATCGTCGGCGCCGTCGGCGTCGTCGTGCACGCCGGCAGCCAGCGGGCCGTCATCAGCGGCGACGTCAGCATCGTGCCGCAGGCCACCGTCGGCGGGATCGTGGTGCCCGACAGCGCCCGCGAAGCCGACCTGCTGCTGCTGGAGAGCACCTACGCCGGCGCCGGCCGCCTGACCCCACGCGCGGCCGTGCTGTCCGACTTCGTGCGCGACGTGTCCGCCACCGTCGAGGCCGGCGGGACCGTGCTCGTGCCCGCGTTCGCGCTGGGCCGGGCACAGGAGGTCGCGCTCGTGCTGGCCCAGTACCTGCCCGAGGTACCGGTTCTGGTCGACGGGCTGGCCCGCGACATCTGCCGGATCTACTCCGACCAGCCCGGCCCGGACGGCCAGCCGATGCGCATCTTCGGCGGCAAGATCCGGGAGGTCCCACGCCTGCAAACCACCGCCGAGATCACCCGGATGCGGCCCGGCGTCATCATCGCGACCTCAGGAATGTTGCACGGCGGACCGTCGGTCGAATGGGCCCGTAAAGTCCTGCCCGACCCGCGCAACCGCCTGACGATCGTCGGCTACCAGGACCCCGAGTCGCCCGGACGTCGCCTGGCCGAGCTCGCCGGCGCTGGCGGCGGACAGTTCCACCTCATCAACGACCAGTACAACGAGATGGTCGACGTCAACGCCGCCGTCGGGGTGTACCAGCTCGGCGCGCACGCCGACGCCGACGGGCTGGTGTCGATCAGCACCCAGATCCGGGCCCGGGAGATCATGCTCGTACACGGCGAACGGCGCAAGCAGCAGGACTTCGCCCGGCGCCTGGAGATGCGCGGCGCACACGCGCTGCTGGCCGACCAGCCCTGGACCGGCTGAGCGCAACGTGCGTCCGCCTGCTCCATCGGCTTGCCGATGTCGTGCGACTAGGGCTCACGCGCTCGGCTGCCGACGTGCCGACTTCGGGCGCTACGCCCAGCAGGCTGGCCCGTGTGCCGGGCAAGGCCGGTGGACGCCGCCGCCGCTGCCCTCGCCACTTTCGTGGCAGCCGTGTGCGCCGACTCGTTGCGCCGCCTGACGCAGACCGAACATCACCGGGACGCGTGGCCAGGGCGCGCCGGCTGCTGCTTGGACCGCGGGGGGCTATGTCGCCGCCGCGCGCGAACAAGTCGCCGCCCGGGAGGCTCGGAGGGCGTTCGAGCAGCGCATGGACGCCGAGCGGGCTAGCCACGGCGGCACATCGTGGCCCTTATGTAGCGTCAGCAGGCAATCCGCAAGCCGGCGCGGCCCGGTCGGCGAGCTAGCCGGGGCACGCAGGCATCGGCGAACGAACGACGCCCAGGGGCCGAGGTGGGCCATGGGCATCCCCGTGCAGGCTGGCTCGCAGGGCGTCGCCGGAGTCATCTGCCCCGTGGCCTCGCGCATCGAGGGCAGAGTGCGCGCCCGCCTGGCGCCGCTGCTGATCCTCGTGGCGAGGCCGAGGCCGACCGACCGCATTGCCAAGGTCGCCGAGCGCGGGCAGCACATCGACGTGCTGACCGCCAACACACCGCCACCCACACCGATCCGCCTGCCTCGCCAGGACGCCGGCTGGCGCCACGTTCGATGAGCCGACGAATGCTGGGGATGTAGAGCCCCAAAGGTCGCCTAGCGGTAGGCGGCCAACGTCCGCTCATGCCGCTGTGACGCGTTCCGCGCACGGCCCCGCCCTCTGTAGGAAGGCGCCTCAGCGGGCGGGGCCGGCGCGGCACCCCGCTGACCTCGGCGGACCTGCAGGCGTTCGCCCGGCTCACCGCTGAGGATCGGCTTGGCGATCCACCGAGTCGGCTATCCGCCGGTGATGCGTGACTTGTCGAACGTGGTGTTGCACTTCGAGCACTTCACCTTGTTCGTGCTGATCGGATGCACCGTGTACGTCGTGCAGAGCGGACACTGGTATCCCTTGGCCATGTCGGCCCCTCATCTTGGGCTGCGTGCGGCGTGGTCTGGATGAGCCCGCCTGGACGCTTTTTACAATCATTAGAGCACGCGGTGTCAAGAAGTGACCGCTGACCTGCAGGTTTGCTGGCCGGCTCATCTAATGCGTGTTGATTGGGCTAGCGGGCTGCCGCGCACACCGGGTTCCCCACGAAGGCGGTCGAGATCCCCTGAGGCAAGCGGTCTTCAACGCCTACCTGGCCGACCCGAACGAGTACCGCGCGATCGCGTCGAACTGC
Source organism: Propionibacteriales bacterium (assembly GCA_038233135.1). Classification (GTDB taxonomy): domain Bacteria; phylum Actinomycetota; class Actinomycetes; order Propionibacteriales; family Nocardioidaceae; genus JACCVL01. The sequence goes on along the minus strand of JBBSMN010000013.1, from coordinate 5,560 downwards.
GCGACCCTGCGCCACCTGCTCTATCTCGGCGCGGCCTCACAATGACCGCCGCCGGGCTGCGGCTGCGACCTGCGCCGCACCCTGCTCAGGCCACCCACCGAACTGCGCTCCCGAGGCGAACCCGAACTCGCCGGTGAACACCTCGCCGACCTGGCCGGTCAGGAGGTGGCCCGCGGTGCCTGAGTCCACCGTGGAGGGCGGGTTAGGCTCCCAGCTTCAGGTGAAGAGGAAGCTGCCGGCGAACGACCAGTTCCCCCACGTGTCCCGATCCGGCCCGGGTGAGGGTGAAGGGCTGGGCGAGGAGGAGTCGCTCGGATGGCTGACGGCTGGGTGACTGTGACGTCGCTGAAGTAGAGGGTCACGCTGGCCCCGGTGGTGCCAGCGGCCAGTGGGAGCGCCGGCTGGTCTGCAGTGTCCGCGCAGGTGGTCGTAGTCACAGTGACGGCCCGCGACGCCCTCGCGCCCGGTGCCAACCTCGACACGGTCCACCGTGATCATGTCGCTCAGAAGGTAGGCGCCGCGATCGGGTCCGATGACGACAGCCTGCAGGCTGCCGATGCCGTTCAACGTAAGCCCGACCGCAACGTCGCTGCTGTTGGCGGACGTCGCGACCGAGTTGGCCGACCAAGTGCGCCGACTCCTCCGCTCCGGTGTGAGCATCCAGCGTCAGGAGGCCATGCTCCAACTCATCGGTACTCTCTCGATGGACAAGGACAACTACAAGGGACAGGAGTCGAAGAAGCAGACCTACTTCAGCTGGTCCGTCCTAGCGTTCTACGCGCCGCTGGCCGCAGCTGGCATCACTGTCGCTGTCGTCTCGGCGTCCAGTGGTGAGGATGCAGACCAGCCGTGCAAGCACCGGCACCATGCTCTTGGGGCGACCCCCAACGGACAGCCAGCCGACGCGTGTAGGTAATGCGCCGGCGGTGCGCCTGCGCCTACCGTCACTGCCCTGAAGCGTCCGCGAAGCTCATCTCCAGGTCCTCGGCAATGGAGGCGATCAACGACTCTGCACGCCCTAGCCGCTGCCAGGCGTCGAGCACCTGATCGGCCATGTCGTCCTCCACGGGAGGCAGCAGGATCCGATCGACATCCTCCGCCGCGAGGTGATCGACCACAGAACCGAACGTGAGAGCTCGCAGTTGCAGTTGCACCTGAGGAGTCGCCGTCGCGAGCCAGAGCGCGCCGGGATGAGCTCCAGCCGACGGCTCGAGCCGCACTACGTCCTCGCTCGCCAACCACCCGGCGCGGCTCCCGGTGACGAGCGCAGGAACTCCCAGGCGACCCTCGGCGCGTCCGACGCCACCGAAGATGGTCATGCCCTCCGACAGCACGTAGTCCTCTGCATTGCTGAAGGAGCGATCACTGACGTACCGAAGGTTGATGGGGCGGACCTGCAGCAGTTGCCGACCTGACAGGACGGGTCTTCCGTTGCCGCGCTCGACGTAGTACCGGCGGTAGCGGGGAGGCTTGATGGCCCGTCCGAGGTCTCGCACAGCCGGAGCACCATGGCTGCTCAACTGCTCCTGAACCGCGCGCACGAGAGGGTCGTGGAACGCGGCGTCGAGTCGGCCAGCCACGTAGCGGGACGACAAGGTCCAGCCATGACGGCTGAGGCCGGCAGCAGCAGGCATCGGGTACCGGACAGCCATCTCTGCCGCAAGCTCACGAAGCAGCCGCCGCGCCGACCCGAGATCGCCTTGCGCCACCCGCATGCTTTCGGTGACTGAAGACGCGACGTCCGAGTGCGAGAGCAGGACAGGCACTTCCCCAACGTCTGGCACGGTGACGTGATCGATCACCGAGCCGCTCATGCTCCGACGCAGAAGCGCCTGGCCGGTTGGTGTCTGCATGAACGCGAGCACGTACAGCCGGAGGTCCTGATCTCCGATCTCAACCCGGATCATGTCGTGGCTCAAGGTGAAGGCCGCGAGGGCCTCATCAACCATGGCGCAAGGCCCGAGGTTCCTGCCGGAGCAGGTCTGCAGGATCGTGCCCTCAGTCAGCCGCAGGTCGTCCACACTGGCGTTCCGGGTGAGCGACAGACGTTCCGCTGCTGTCGGGACGTAGTCGAACACGTCGTACGGCCGCAGATACGGCACCGACGGCTCATCGGCTGTGGCGTACGTCCTGGCGAAGCGCGCCGGATCCCAGATCCGGTCGCTGAGGTCACGGAGCGCCTCCACGCGCTGCCCTGCTGCCGCGCGAAGGCTGATGCGCTCGGAGGCAGCCACGCCTGGCGACGTGTAGAAATTGGCGTCGAGCCGGCCGTAACCGTGGATGGCTCGGGACCGCGCCGTCGTTGCTGTGAAGGTCACGCGTGCTCGTGTAGCCATCGCAGGTACGCGGTCGCCACATCCGGCAGGTCGTCATCCACGAGGCGCTCGCTGACCTCGATGGTGCGCAGGACCTCTTCGCCCGTCGACTGATCGATCTCTGAGATCGTTTCGTGCCGCACAGCCAAGATGTCCTCGCCGGTTTCTGTCCGTCGGTACAGGACGTTGCCGCGCTTGTCGTGCCCGATGTGGTCCGTGGTGGCCATGAAGATCGGGTACTCCAGTTCCCCCGACTCCGCGGCTGTTCGCTCTTCGGACGAGAGCCGACGGACGAGCACCATCGACGTCTGCGTGTCATTCTTCGGCTGGAACAATTCCCGCGCCATGTCGACGACAGCGAGGACCTGCACCTGCTGCATGAGCCAGTGCCGCACGTACCCGAGGGCCGGGTTGTTGAGGATGCCGTTGGGGATGACGATCGCCGCTCGACCGCTGCCAGGCCGCAGGAACTGCACAATCCTCTCGATGAACAGGATCTCCGGAGGCTGGCTTTTCTGCAGGGCCGCGTTGCCATGCTTGTCGTGCCGCATAATCCAGCGACCATCTGGCAGGCGGTCCCACATGGCGGCCAGGTCGTACTGCTCGAGGATGGCCTCATCATCAATCACGATGTTGGCCCCGAAGGGCGGATTTGAGACGCAGACGTCCACGGTGCCCAGGGCCAGTCGGGCCGCGGAATCCGGCGCCCACAAGCGGGGGTTGCTCAGACTGTTGGCCTGCCACAGGCCCCCGGACCCGTCGTTGTTCATGACCATGTTCATCTTGGCGGCGCGAACCAGCCCGGGGTTCAGGTCCAGCCCGTTGACGCGCTGAGACAGGTAGTTGTGTCTGGCGCGGAAGAGCTCGTCCCGTTCAGCGTCGGTCCCGCGCGCGGGCTCGTCCCACTGCTCGCGTTCGCTCCGCTCGACGTGCGCGAGCGCATGGTTCATCGCGGTGATGAGGAAGCCTCCGGTGCCGCAGGCCGGATCGAGCAGCGTCTCCTCAGGCTGCGGGTTCAGCATCGTCACTGCCATGCGACATGCGTTGCGAGGGGTGAAGAACTCGCCCCGGTCCCCGCGGAGGTTGGAGCCGACGATCTCCTCGTACGCGACACCCTTCACGTCGACAGGCGAGTGGAGCAGCGAGTACCCCTGCAGCTGACTGACGACATAGGCGACGACCATCGGGCGCAGGTCGACGACCTGGTCCGACGAGGGGAAGATCGTGGCGTACTTTGAGACGACCTTGTCGGAGAACAGCCGCTGGATGCGCGTCTTCGCGCTGGCTGCGGTGGTGTTGTTCGAGCGCTCGGCGGCGGTGACGTAGAAGTCGATGGTGCGTGAACGCTCGTCTTCGATCTTCGAGAAGATCAACTTCAGCAGTTCCCAGAACGCTTCCGGCTTCTGCTTGCCTTCCGTGCCCGCGATGTAGTTGTGACATCGGCGGAACGCGAAGAGCAGGTTGTCCGCGGTCGCCGGCTTGAGGTCCTTGCGCTTCGGCCGCTGTGCGTCTGCCTCTGTCTGACCGAAGGCAGGGACCTCAATGATCTCTTCGAACCGCAACTGGCCGCCGTCTACCCGCTTCGCGAGGCAGAACTGCTCGTCGCCGTTGGTCCACAGCCCGTACTGCACGTTGAGGCAGGCCGCCATGTAGGAGCGGAGCTGATCGATGCCCTCGGTCCGGTTCGACGGACTGACGCCAGCCCGCTTCGTCTCGACGAGGATGTACGCGTTCTCCTGCTTGTGCTCGGTGCCCGCCGCGAAGACGACCACGTCGACACGCTTGCGGGACGACCCCACCTTGATCGGGAACTCTGGCTCGCAGTCCAGCGCGTCGTACTTGTACTGGCGCACCAACGCCTTCTCAAGGTTCTGCCGGACGTACTCCTCTGGCGTGTCCCGCACATGGCGGCCGGTCAGGAAGTCCGCCACCTTGCCTTCGGGGACGGCTCCAGCGGCGACGGTCGTGGCTGGCGCGAAGGGGGGCGCGATGCTCATCGGTGCTCTCGGCTGTCTGCGGGGCTCACCCCGGCAGCCTAGGGAGACTCACCCACCCCTGCAGAGCGACCCGCTGACGGGAGGCCTCAACGTCTGCGTCCTGATTGCCCCGCAGGTGCTGCATCACCTCGTCCAAGGCGGATTTCGCGAGCACCGCCCGTGTGCGCCTCGTCGAAGTGACCGCCCATGCTGTAGCAGGCCGAGTAGCAACCACGTGTGCCGTCGCCAAGTGCCCGCGCGGCACCGCAGTAGCGGCAAGGGCCGCGGCGGTGCGCCCGTATGGGAGGGCTTCGTCGGCGGACATCGGCCGCCTGATCCGTCGCCTGCTTCGCGAGGCCGTTACCCCGGCTCTCGTCCCTGCGGTCAGGCCCGCTGAAGATCGGCATCCATGATCGACGGTGAGGTCCGCGAATCATGATCACGCAGCGCTGAACACATCCTGAGCTCCCGATCTTGCTGGGGACGACTTTGGCCCCGTACCATTGTGGGTGAAAGGCCAGTTCAGGACGGGTGCGCCTCCAGGGACTCGAACCCCGAACCCGCGGAGCGCCGTGCTCCGAAGACCTCGGTGACACCGGGACGCTGAGCGTCGAGCCCCAGCGGTTCGCCATCGTCCCGGAGTGGCTGCTGGACGCGGACGTCAGCGACTGCGCCGTCCGTCTGTACGCCGTCCTGCTCCGTTACGGCCAGACCTCCGGATCCCGGATGCCCAGCAGAGCGCTGCTCGCCCGACGACTCAAGAAGGCCTCAGTCGACACCGTCGATCAGCGATGAAGGAGCTTGTCGCACTCGGCGCCGTCCACGTCGAGCGCCGGCGCAACGGGCGGCGCAACTTGACCAACCGCTATCACCTGCGGGCTACCGACGGTGCGGCCACGCCCATCTACTCCGCCGGCAACGTAGCGTCTTCCGCACCCTCTCGACCTGCGACTCCGCCCCGTCGGACCGACGAGACTGGGGCCGGGGGCGGCCGCAGGGATGCGGCTACCCCTGGCCGCACTGCTGCGGGCACGGTGGCCGCAACGGTGCGGCCCGACCCAGAGATCTTGACCCAGAGAGAAGAAGAAGCTGGTCAAGGGTCGCCGGTGACATGACGCCGAGGCGAGCCACATCCTGACTATCGATAACAGAGCATTATCGCTAGTCAGCGATACGCCCGTCCGGCATGTCGCTCGCCACGAGCATGGGACCGGTCTGACCGAGTTCTTGCCACGGTCATGGGATCACCCCGGTTGCCAGTCATGGACG
>JBBSMN010000012.1:0-26072 GCA_038233135.1 Propionibacteriales bacterium | reverse complement strand
TCCTCGGTCGGCTGCTGCAGCGGCTGGCGCTGCTTCTTGCGATAGGAGTTGATGTAGGTGTTGGTGAGGATGCGGTAAAGCCACGCCTTGAGGTTGGTGCCGACCCGGAACTGGTGGAACGAGGCGAACGCCTTGGCGAACGTCTCCTGCACCAGGTCGTCGGCGTCGGCGGGGTTGCGCGTCATGCGCAGCGCAGCCGAGTAGAGCGGGTCGAGGAACGGCAGCGCGTCCCGCTCGAAGCGCGTCATCCGGTCCTGCGGCGACTCGTCAGCGTCGGCGCGGTCCGGGTCGTCCCCGATCTCGGGTGGGTCCTGAAGGGTCTCGTTCATCGCGGCCGAGCCTACCGGCGACCCCGCCAGCCCGCCCGCGGCGCGGGGTGCGACCGGCCCACGCACCGTCAACATGTCGTCGTTCACACGACTGCCACCGGCTGCGGCCGGCGCACCAGACATCAAGAGGGGAGCATTCACCACGTATATCTGCAACCGCGGCCGTCACCGGGGTGTTCCCAGCCGTCCGGTCGGCCAGGCATGGCGACCGAGCCAGGCCGCCGTGTCGGCGACCGCGCGCCGCAGCGCCTCGGCCCGCGCCTGCTCACCGCCGTCCCTTGCCCGTACGGAGAAGCCGTGGTCGGCACCGGGCACGTCCACCACCTCGATCGAGGTCGACGACACCGCCGCGCGCAACACGTCGGGGCCACCGAAGGTGTCCCGGGTGCCCTGCACGACGACCGTCGGGACACCCGCTCCGACGAGCTCGGCCGCGCGGGAGCGCCCGGGGCGGCCCGGCGGGTGCAGCGGGAACGCCAACGCCACAATGCCGGCGGCGCCGAGCGCGGCAGCCGTACGGCAGGCGACCCGGGCCCCGGCACTGCGACCGCCCACCAGCAGCGGGTGCTGCGGTGCCAGCTGCGCCGCCACTGCGACGAACGCGTCGTCGAGGACCGCGGGGCGCGGCGCCAGCCGGCGCCCGGCCACGCGCCAGGGCTGCTCCACCAGCACCACGTCGACGCCGTGTGCGGGCAGTCCGGCGGCCATCGCCACCAAATCGGGTGCGGCGACGCCGCCACCGGCGCCGTGACCCAGCAGCAGGGTGCAGCGGGCGGCCGTGCCCGCGACCGTCGCCGCGTACGTCGTGGCCCTGGCGTCGCCGTGCGGTGTTGCCAGCACGACCGGTCGCTGCTCCGGACCGGGGCGGGCCACCACTCAGACCTGCTGTTCGGGCGGGATCGGGTCGATGAGGTGGGCGCCGTTGTTGCGCACCGAGTTGACCTCGGTGGAGACAGGGTATGCCTCCAGGCGCCCGGGAGCGGCCGGCACGAGCAGACCCAGCAGCGCATCCGTGGCCTGCTGCAGCGGGTCGAGCCAGTCGCCCCAGCGGTCCGGTTCGACCAGCAGCGGCATCCGGTCGTGCAGGTGACCGAGGTCGTCCTCGGCGCTGGTCGTGAGCACAGTGCAGGTCCAGCGGTACGCGTCAGGATCGTCGTCGCCTCGCGCGCTGTCGCGCCAGATCTCGTACAGCCCGGCCATCGCCAGCGACCCGGCGTCTCTGGGGTGGATGAAGAACGGCTGCTTGACCGGCTTTCCCTTGGCGTTGCGCCGCTCGCTCTCGTACCACTCGTAGTAGCCGTCGGCCGGCAACAGGCACCGACGCCGCGCGAACGCCTTGCGGAACGCGGGCTTCTCGGCCACAGTCTCGGTCCGCGCGTTGATCAGGCGGCTGCCGATGGAGGGGTCCTTGGCCCAGGACGGCACCAGACCCCACCGCAGCACGGCCAGCTGCCGCACTGGTGGCGCCTCACGGTCCCCCCGCGGCGGCCGGGTGAGGATCGCCGGCACCGGGTCGGTCGGTGCCACGTTGTAGTTGGGGGGCGGGTGGGCCGGCTCGCTGCCGGGCTGGTGGCGCTCCGCGACGTGATCCACCTCGAACTCCTCGACCAGCTCGTCCGGTGACCGGCTGGCCGCGTACCGACCGCACATGACGCCGAGCCTGCCACTGGCGGCTACCCCCCGTCGAGTGGCGCAAGATGACCGGATCTCCCGCCGGATCGCGACGCTCTTGCGCCACTCGGCGGGGTCGGGGCCGGGGCGGGATCGGGGTCGGGGCCGGGCCGGGTCGGCGCGGGGGCGGGGCAGGTGGCGGGGGCGGGGCAGGTGGCGGGTCGGGGCAGGTGGCTGCCGGGCAACTGTCGGCTAGCCTCAGGGCTGCAACACCCGACGGCGCCGACGAGACCGAGTACGGCTGCGACCCCGGAGCTCAGAGAGCCGCCCCAAGGCTGCGAGGGCGGACTCCGGACGCGGCCCGAAGACAACTCCGAGCCGGGCAGGACCAGAGGTCGGCACCGCGATCGTGCGGCGCCGGTGAAGGTGTGGTGGCACCGCGAGGACCCGCTCGCCCACACCTCCCGGGATGGCATCGACCCGGAGACGACCCGCAATGGCTACCGACCACCAGCACTATCCCCGTACGCTCGCCCGCGACCTCAGCGCGCACATCGGCCGCGAGGTCACCATCCGCGGCTGGCTGCACCGACGGCGGCGACTCGCCGCGGTCGACTTCGCGATCGTGCGCGACCGCAGCGGCCTGGCCCAGGTCGTGGTGAAGGATCCGGAAACCCGCTCCCTGCTGGCCGGGCTGGGTGAGGAGACGACCCTCGAGGTGCGCGCCCGGTGCGTGGACAACGCGCAAGCGCCGGGCGGAACCGAGCTGGTCGACCCGCAGGTCAGCGCCCTCGGCGAGCCGGCCGAGACGACAACAGTCGAGCTGTGGCGCCCGGAGCTGTCCGTGGGACTGCCCACCCTCCTCGACCACGCCGCCGTGAGCTGGCGGCACCCCAGACGTCAGGCACTGTGGCAGCTGGCGGCCGCATCGATGCGCGGCTTTCGCGACACGCTGACCGCCGCGGACTTCACCGAGGTGCAGACCCCGAAGATCGTCGCCAGCTCGACCGAGTCCGGTGCAAACGTGTTCACGCTGGACTACTTCGGCCGCCCCGCCTACCTCGCCCAGTCGCCGCAGTTCTACAAGCAGACACTGGTCGGCGTCTTCGAGCGGGTGTTCGAGGTCGGCCCGGTGTTCCGCGCCGAGCCGCACGACACGGTGCGGCACCTGGCCGAGTACGTCTCACTGGATGCCGAGGTCGGCTTCATCCGCGACCACCACGACGTGCTCGCCGTGCTGCGCGACAGCCTCGCCGGCATGGTCGACGCCATCACCACATACGCCGCCGCCGCCGTGGAGCTGCTAGGCGTCGACCTGCCCGCCGTCCCCGAGCGGATCCCGGTCGTGCACTTCACCGAGGCCCTGGCGATCGCGGGCGCCGACCCCGACGAGCCCGACCTTGCTCCCGAGCACGAGCGGGCGCTCGGCCGGTGGGCGCTGGCCGAGCACGGCAGCGACCTGCTTGCGGTCGAGGGCTACCCGCTGGCCAAGCGCGCCTTCTACACCCACCCGCAGCCGGGCAGCCCGCGGTGGTCGAACTCCTTCGACCTGCTGTTCCGTGGTCTCGAGCTCGTCACCGGCGGGCAGCGGCTGCACCGGCACGCCGACTACGTCTCGGCGCTCGCCAACCGGGGCGAGCCGGTGGAGCCGTACGCGGCGTACGTCGACACGTTCCGGCACGGAGTCCCCCCGCACGGCGGCTTCGCGATCGGGCTCGAGCGGTGGACCGCCAGGCTGGTGCGCGCGGACAACATCCGGGAGGCGACGCTGTTCCCGCGCGACCTGCACCGGCTCACGCCATGACCCACTGGGCAGCGACCCACTCGACACGATAGAAAGGGCGTATGACGCTGATTCGCTCCCTCGCCCGCCCGATGCTCGCCTCGATGTTCGTCTCCGGCGGCATCGACGAGTTCCGCAACGCCGCCGCGTTGGCCCCGGCGGCCAAGCCGGTGACCCAGCGGGTCGCACCGCTGGTGGAGTCGAGAATCCCGACCTCAGTGCCGATGCCGTCGGACACGGCCGGATGGGTACGTGCAGACGGTGCGCTCAAGGTCGCCGCCGGTCTGGCCCTGGCCACGGGGCGTTTCCCCCGGATCTCCGCGCTGGTGCTGATCGGCAGCCTGGTGCCCACCACGGTGACCGGGCACCCGTTCTGGCAGGAGACGGACCCCGCGGCGAAGGTCCATCAGCGCCAGCACTTCTTCAAGAACATCTCGATGGCCGGCGGGCTGCTGATCGCGGCCGTCGATGTGGAGCCGTCGGCCCGCGAGCGGGTGGAGCTCGCCGCGCGCCGGGTCAAGCGCAGGGTGCAGCGCGACAGCTGATCGCGCGGTCCCCGCACCGAGGGCCGTTAGGCTCGCAGTGATGGAGACCGGCACCGCTACTGCACCGGCCCGGTGGTGGCCGGCGCCCCCGGCCCGGGCGCGACTCGACGCAGCGGTGTCGCTGCCGGGCAGCAAGTCGCTGACCAACCGCATCCTGATCCTGTCGACACTGGCGACCGGCCCGTCGACCATCCGCTATCCGTTGGTGGCACGAGACACCGACCTGATGACGACGGCGTTGCGTGCCCTCGGGGTTCTCGTCATGACCGAACTCCACGATGCGACCCCCTCCTGGCGGGTCCGTCCCGCCACCCTGCGCGGACCGGCCGAGATTGACTGCGGCCTGGCCGGCACCGTGATGCGCTTCGTCCCGCCGGTTGCGGCACTCGCCGACGGGCCGGTGCGCTTCGACGGCGACGCACGGGCCCGCGAGCGGCCGATGGACCAGACGCTGGCGACGCTGCGCGGCCTCGGCGTGACCGTGGGCCGCACGGGCCACGGCGGTGCCCAGCGGCTGCCGTTCACGGTGCACGGCACCGGCACCGTACGCGGCGGGGTCGTCGACCTCGACGCGTCCGCGTCCAGCCAGTTCGTGTCCGCGTTGCTGCTTGCGGGCGCCCGCTTCGACGACGGCGTCGAGGTCCGCCACCACGGCAAGCCGGTGCCGTCGCTGCCGCACGTGCAGATGACGGTCGCCGAGCTGCGCCGGCGAGGTGTCGACGTCGACGACGCCGAGCCGAACCGCTGGGTTGTACGCCCCGGCGAGATCGCCCCGCTCGACGTGGACGTGGAGCCCGACCTGTCCAACGCGGCCCCCTTCGTCGCAGCGGCGCTGGTGAGTGGTGGGCGGGTACGGGTTCAGGGCTGGCCCGAGCGCACAGACCAGGCCGGCGACGAGCTGCGCCACATCGTGACCGCGATGGGTGCCGACGTCACCCGCGACGGGGCAGACCTCGTGGTCACCGGCGCCGACACCATCGCCGGTGTCAGCCTCGACCTGCACGACGTCGGCGAGCTGACCCCGGTCGTCGCTGCCATGTGCGCGCTTGCCGAGGGGCCCAGCACGCTCAGCGGCATCGCGCACCTGCGCGGCCACGAGACCGACCGGCTCGCAGCGATCGCCACCGAGGTCAACGGCCTGGGTGGGGCCGTCACCGCCCACGAGGACGGGCTGCGGATCACGCCGTGCCGGCTGCACGGCGGGCGCTGGCACACCTACGCCGATCACCGGATGGCACACGCCGGGGCGGTGCTGGGCCTGGCCGTGCCCGGCCTCGAGGTCGAGGACATCACGACCACCGCGAAGACCTTCCCCGGCTTCGCCGACGCCTGGGCGCGGCTGCTGCGATGAGCCGCTGGGACGATGAGGCGCAGTACGACCGGCCCCGACGCCGTACGCGCCCGCGCACCAAGGACCGGCCGACCTACGACGACGCGACGACCGCACTGGTCACCACGGTCGACCGCGGCCGCTTCACGCTGCTTGTCCGCGACCCTGGCGGTGACGTCGCACGGGACCGGGTGGTGACCGCGATGAAGTCCCGACCACTCGGGCGCAAGGGTGTCGTCGTGGGCGACAGCGTCCGCGTGGTCGGTGACCGCACCGGGGACGACGGCACCCTCGCCCGCATCGTCGAGGTGGAGCCACGGCGTACGGTGCTGCGCCGCACCGCCGACGACGACGACCCGGTCGAGCGCGTGGTGGTCGCCAACGCCGACCGGCTGGTGGTCGTGACCTCGCTGGCCGACCCGCCGCCGCGGCCCCGGCTGGTCGACCGTTGCCTGGTGGCAGCCCTCGACGCGGGCATGGACGCGCTGCTTTGCCTGACCAAGGCAGACCTCGCCTCGCCGGAGGAGCTGCTGGCCGCCTACCGCCCGCTCGGGGTGTCGGCGGTCGCGGTGCAGCGCGACAGTGACCTCACCACGTTGCGGCACCGGCTGCGTGACTCGGCCTCCGTCCTGGTCGGGCACAGCGGGGTGGGCAAGTCGACGCTGGTCAACGCGCTCGTCCCGGACGCCATGCGCGACACCGGCGGCGTCAACACGGTGACCGGCCGGGGCCGGCACACGTCGGTGTCCGCGATCGCGCTGCGGCTGCCCGGCGGTGGGTGGATCATCGACACCCCCGGCATCCGTTCGTTCGGGCTGGCCCACGTGGACCCCGGCCGGCTGATCGGGGCCTTCCCCGACCTGGACGCGGCCACCGCCGACTGCCCGCGCGGGTGCGGGCACACTGCCGACGACCCCGAGTGCGGCTTGGACACCGCCGTGACCGAGGGCCGGATCGAGCCGGAGCGGGTGGCGTCGTTTCGCCGGCTGCTGAGCAGCCGGGAGACCCAGCGCGGCGACTGAGAGGGCCGCGGGCGGCAGTGCGCCGCGTACGGCACCATCGGGCTCATGAGCGACAACACACCGTCCGTCCCCACCGACGCCGCCGATCTGCCGGGCGGCGGCTCCATGCCCTTGCTGGGTTTCGGCACCTGGCAGCTCAGGGGTGCGTCCGCCACGGATTCGACCCGCTGGGCGCTGGATGCCGGCTACCGGCACGTGGACACCGCGCACATGTACGGCAACGAGGCCGAGGTGGGCGCGGGGCTGGCATCCTCCGCAGCCGACCGCGACGACGTGTTCGTCACCACCAAGGTGCCGCCGGACCGGCGCGACGCCCGCGAGACGCTCCAGCAGAGCATCGACCAGCTGGGCTGCGAGTATGTGGACCTGTGGCTGATCCACTGGCCGTCGTCGGACGGTCTCGGGCTCGACGTCTGGAGCGCGCTGATCGACGCGCAGTCCGATGGGCTGGCGCGAGACATCGGGGTCAGCAACTACTCCCTCGACGCGATCGACGAGCTGACCGAGGCGACCGGGGTGTCTCCCGCCGTCAACCAGGTGGAGTGGAGTCCGCTGCTGTTCGACGAGGCGGTGCTGGACGGGCACCGTGCGCGCGGCGTCGTCCTCGAGGGCTACAGCGCCCTGCGCGGCGGCACGCTGGACCACCCCGAGGTCGTACGCATCGCCGAGCGGCTGGGCCGGAGCCCCGCACAGGTGATCGTTCGCTGGCACCTCGAGCACGGCATCGTGGTGATCCCGAAGTCGCAGCAGTACGCCCGCATCGTCGCCAACGCCGACGTTGGCGACTTCACGCTGGATGCTGACCACGCCGCGGCGCTGGATGCGCTCGGCTCGGCCGGGCCCGCGTAGCCGGCCGAGCAGGTAGTGGGCACAGACCCGGGCCGGCACTGGTGAGCCACCAAGTCAGAACAGCGTGTAGCCGCCATCGACGACGACGACCGACCCGGTCATAAAGCTTGCGGCGTCACTGGCCAGGAAGACGACGGTGGGGGCGATCTCCTCGGGCAGGGCGTAGCGCTGCATCGGCGCGTCATCGATCCACCGCTGCCGGAACCGTGGCTCGTCCACCGGCGCCATCTCGGTCTTGACGTAGCCGGGTGCGACGGCGTTGACCCGGATGGCCGACGGCGCCCACTCAGCCGCCAGCGACTTGGTCAGCTGGTGCACCGCCGCCTTGGACGCGTTGTACGCCGGCTGCCACTGGGGCCGGTTGACGATCTCGGCGGAGATCGAGCCGATGTTGACGACCGCTCCACCGCCGTGCGCGGCCAGGTGCTGCCCCACCTGCTGGGTCATCGACCACAGGCCGTGCACGTTGACGTCGAAGACCTGACGCCACTCGTCGCCCGGGACCTCGAGGGCCGGGCGGTGAAAGCAGATGCCGGCGTTGTTGACGAGGATGTCGAGCCGCCCCGTGCGCTCCACGGCCGTGGCGACCGCCGCCTGCACGGAGGCGGAGTCGGTGACGTCGAGACCGGTGCCGATGACGGTACGTCCCGTCTCGTCGGCGAGCTCAGCCGCAACGGTGCTGCAGGCGTCCCGGTCGCGGGCACCGATCACGACGTCGGCTCCAGCCTCGGCCAGCCCCCGGGCGAAGGCCAGTCCGAGGCCGCGATAGCCCCCGGTCACCAGCGCCGTACGTCCCGCCAACGAGAAGGTCGACAGCACGCCGCCCGTGCTCATGCCGACGACACCACGACGACCGACTTCATGCTGGCCGGGTCGTTGTCGCTGGTCAGCGCCTCCTCGGCGTCCTCGAGGTCGAACTCGGCGGTGACCAGCCCGTCCAGATCGGTGCCGGGCTGCTGCGCGGCCGCGATCGCCTTCGGCCAGGTGTCGACATAACGGAAGACACCGGTGAGGACGAGCTCCCGGGTGGCGATCAGCTGCACCGGCAGCGACACCTCCTCGTCGCCCAGACCGACGAGCACCGCGGTGCCCCCGCCGCGCAGCGCCCGCAGCCCCGACAGCAGCGCCGGTGTCGCCCCGGAGCACTCGATGAAGGCGTCGGCCGCCAGCGACTCGGCGTCGAACGCCGGATCGGTGGGGTCGACGGCGGTCGTGGCCCCGAAGCCGAGGATGCGCTCTCGGCGCGAGGCGACGAGGTCGGTGACGACGACCTCGCTGGCCCCGTACGAGCGGGCGGCCAGGCAGGCCAGCGCACCGATCGGCCCCGCACCGGTCACCAGCACCCGCGAGCCCGGCTCGACCGCCGCCTTGGAGCACGCCCAGAGCCCGACGGAGAACGGTTCCAGCAGCGCGGCCGCATGGTCGGACAGCGCGTCGGGCACCCGGTGGGCGAAGTCGGCGGGCGCGACCACGTAGTCGCAGAAGGCTCCATCCACCGGCGGGGTGGCATAGAAGGTGAGTCGCTCGCACAGGTTGTAGCGTCCGCTCTTGCAGTGTCGGCAGATGCGGCACGGCCGTTGCGGCTCGATAGCCACCCGCTCACCCACCCGGTCCTCCGACACCTGCGGACCGACATCCACCACCACGCCAGACACCTCGTGGCCGAGCACGAGCGGATCGCGGACGACGAAGTCGCCGATGCGGCCGTTGCGGTAGTAGTGCACGTCCGAGCCGCACACGCCGACCGAGCGAACCTGCACGAGCACCTCGTCGCCCGACGGCCTGGGCACGGGACGCTCCTGCATCTCGATCGACTGCGTGTCGGTGAGCACGCTGGCACGCATGGTGCTCGGGATCGTCGTCATCGCGCTGGTCTCCTTCCAGGGGCGGCCGAAGCCTACTCGCGCGGGCTGCGCGCCGGGCTGACCGTTCGCTCCACAACGCCGCGTACGAAGGCGGCCTGGCCGGCGTGCTGGGTGCAGTCATCGATCACGCTGACCAGCCGAACGGCCAGCGTGACCGGCTCGCCCCAGCTCTCGTCCACCACGCGGGCGAGCGCCTCGTCATCTAAGGTGTGAACCCACGCGCTCGACCGGGCGTGGACAGCGTCGTGATAGCCGGTGAGCAGCTCGGCGGGCGCTCGCACGCTCGCCACCTCGTCCGAGCTGTGCCCATAACCGATCGCCTTGTCCGCGAACGGCAGCCGGAAGCGCTGCGACCACCCGTCGGTCGTCCACACCTGGGCCGACCCCGCGGCAGCGGCGAGGTGGTCGTCCTGCACCCGGGCGAGGTGCCAGACCAGCCAGGCGACGGAGTTGGCGTCGGGGTCCAGCCGGACGCTCAGCTGTTGCTCGTCCAGTCCGTCGACCGCCTCGTGCACGGTTTGGGCGATGCGGTCCAGGGAGTCGGCGAGCAGGTCTGCGGTGGCCATGGGAGTCCTCCGTTCGTGGGTGAGCAAACCTACGCGGGGCAACCACCTGCTCCCGCTGGCGGCCAGCACCCCGCTGCTTGGGATCTCCCGCTGCGGGGGGCGCGACCGTGGCCGGTGACCTTTTCGAGCGGCGGGATCGGGCGACTGCACCCATACTGGAACGGATCGAGAGTGAACGCCAACCACCACCAGGGAGCCAGCCGATGACTTCGACCGCGACCGAAAGCACCA
Organism: Propionibacteriales bacterium; assembly: GCA_038233135.1. Lineage (GTDB taxonomy): Bacteria > Actinomycetota > Actinomycetes > Propionibacteriales > Nocardioidaceae > JACCVL01. Next base: position 15,941 of record JBBSMN010000012.1, on the reverse strand, counting down.
CGTTCTCCGACCTGGGCCGGGACATGTGGTCCTACCTGACGGGCAAGGAGGCGACGATCGACTACTCCTTCATCGACATGACCGTCGAGGTCCCGCAGTCCACCGGTCCGGACAGCGAGCGGGCCATGTGGAAGCTCAACGGCACGCTGCGGATCACCACCTCTGACAACGAGCACCGCGGATCCATCAACGGCAGCGGTGCCTGATCGGGTCGTGACCGCGCCGCGCCTGCGGGCAAGCGCCGACCTGCGACTCGAGGTCAGCAAGGACGGGGTCGACACAGCTGCCCGCCTGAGCGGAGACGACGGCGCGCTCGTCCTGGACGTCGACGACCCGGTCCAGCTGGTGCGATCCGCGCCGGCCGGCAGTGGCCGCTTGTCGCGGCTGCTGGCGGGGTTGCCCACGGAGCTTGGCGAGGTAGCGTCCGTGCAGCTGCGTTCCCGCGGCTCCGACCTCGGCACCGTACGCGTACGGAAGGACGGGCGGCTGCGGTGGCGGCCGACGGCCGCCGGGCTGGTGGTGGGCGCACAAGCGGCGAGATCCGGCGGCAGCGGACGAATTGCGAGCTGGGCGGTTGCGGCCGTTGCAACCACTGCCCTCGTCGCAGTGCTCACTTGGCTCAGCCGGCGTACCCGGCGCCTGCGACACCCCCGAGTGGCGCAAGAACGCCTCTAGACCCACGTTGGGAAGGCATTCTTGCGCCACTCGGCGGGGCGACGGGCCACTCGGCCGGGCGACGGGCCGCCGGGCGGGTCGTTCAGCAGTTGCGCGCCGTGGCGCCGTAGTTGACCGTGTCCGAGGGGTTCCAGACCGCGCGGGAGCCCAGCTCGCCGACGCGGTACGTCTGGACGCCAACCGTTGCGGCAGCGAGCACCACGAGCACACTGAGCCCCACGGTCAGACCTCGTCCGGCTCTGCGCGCGACAACCGCGGCGATGCTCACCAGCACCGCGTACGCGACCACCATCAGCAGCAGCTGCTCACCCAGCTCCTGGTGCTCATCGACCAGATCGGCGACCGGACCGCCCAGTCCCGCAGCACCCTGTCCGCCCGCCGCCTGCAGCGTCTCGCCGGTCTGGACCGAGACCCACGTCGACACCGCCGCGGCGGCCGCGACCAGGGGCAGCGGGAACAGCGCCCAGTCGCGAAGCCGCGGCACTGCGAAGACCAGACCGAGCAGGGCGGCAAATGGTACGAGGACGACCGTCGCGTGCACCGACAGCACGTGCAGCGGCAGGCCGTTGACGGTGTCGGGCAACACGTCGTCCTTCCCACGGCGAGGCCGGAGCGCCTCGGCGTACTGACATCGAGAATAGGTGGCAGCCCGATGGGTTGGAGCGGCTTGTCCCGCGTCGATACCTGATGGTTCGCGTCCCGGGGGTCTAGCCTCTCGGGCATGGCCGCCCGCACGCACACCGACGACCTCCGGCTCGCCCACGTGCTGGCAGACGACGCCGACTCCCTGACCATGGAGCGCTTCCGCTCGATCGATCTGCACGTGTCGACGAAGCCCGACGCCACCTTGGTGAGCGACGCCGACGTCAACGTCGAGGACGGGGTCCGCCGTACGCTAGGGCGGGCGCGTCCGCGCGACGCCGTGCTCGGCGAGGAGGCGGGGTCGACCGGGTTCGGACCTCGGCGCTGGGTCGTCGACCCCATCGACGGCACCCACAACTTCGTCCGCGGAGTACCGGTCTGGGCGACGCTCATCGCGCTCATGGAGGGCGACGACGTCGTCGTGGGGTGCGTGTCGGCGCCGGCGCTGGGTCGACGCTGGTGGGCCTCGGCCGGTGGCGGCAGCTGGACCGGCAAGTCGCTGCTCAACGCCAAACCGTGCCGGGTGTCCGACATCAAGGACGTGGGCGACGCCTCGTTCTCCTACTCGGAGCTGGGCGGCTGGGACCGCATCGGTCGCTTGGAGGCGATCCTTGCCCTCACCCGGCGCTGCTGGCGCAGCCGCGCGTACGGCGACTTCTGGTCCCACGTGATGGTCGCCGAGGGGACGGTGGACATCGCAGCCGAGCCCGAGCTCGCGTTGCACGACATGGCCGCGCTGGCGGTCATCGTCACCGAGGCGGGCGGCCGGTTCTCGGGGCTGGACGGGCGACCCGGGCCGTTGGGCAACAACGCGCTGACGACCAACGGGCACCTGCACGACGCGGCGATGGCCTTCGTCGGCCACTTCCCCGACGGCGACGAGCAATCTCGGCCAAGGTACGGCGGCAGCCTGCACGACATCGGCTCGCAGCGTCGCGGCGACGATGACAGCGGGGACGGGGCCTGACCCCCGCTCTGCTCGATGGGGACCGCCACCGTACGGCTCGCCCACTCCGGGCCAGACCAGCCACGGCGCGGCTCGCCCACTCCGCGGGCGCCAGAGACCGTGCGGCTGCTTACTTGGTGCATTCGGCACCGTTTTGGGCAGCAGACTGGTGCCGAACGTACCAAGTGACGCCTCACCGCCAGGCGGGCCGTACAGCGAGCAGGACCAGCCCGTCCGGCCGCGCAGCCACGAGGCCAACTGCTCATGCCGCCGGAGCTGGCTCAGTGTCCGGGAGCCGTCGCAGGTTGCGTACGGACGGGACAGCCAGCGTCGCAAACGCGAGCAGGCTGAAGGCAACGCCGCCACCCGTGACGACCTCGCGGGAGCCGAGCAGCTCGGCCAGGGGTCCGGCGGTGATCTGCCCGACGGGGACCGCCACCACCGAGCCGAGCCCGTCATATGCCGAGACCCGCGAGAGAACATGCACCGGGACGTGCTGCTGCGTCGACGTCTCCCACCCGATGCTGAAGATCTCGACACCAGCGCCACCGATAAACGCCAGGACGACCAGCGGCAGCACCTGAGGTGAGAGTCCAAGGACCAGCATCGGCAGGCCGAGGGCGCTGATCCCGAGCATGCCGGCGCGCAGCGGACGGTGCAGCCGGATTCGAAGCAGCACGATCGTCATGACGAGAAACCCGACTGCCTCGGCACTGAGCACCCCGCCCCAAACACCCACCCCGACGGTGTCCTTGACGACCACCGGTCCGAGGGTGGACCAGACCCCGGCCTGGATGGCGTTCAGGAAGGCGAAGGCGAGCACCACGACCCAGACCCACGTACGTGAGGCGAACTCTGTCCAGCCCGCACGCAGATCGTGCAGCATCGAGGTCGCCTCGAGCCGGTCGTGACTGGGCAGGTGCAGGCGCCCCATGCACCACGCCGCCACCAGCCAGGTAAGAGCGTCGACTGCGACCGCCCAGCCAGAGCCGACGGTCACGACCAGCACAGCGCCCAGGCTCGGCCCAATGATCGTCATCCGTTGCGGCTGAACCCGAGCAGGACGTTCGCCTGTTGAAGCGATCGACGTTCGACGACCAGCGGCGCCACCCCGAACATCGCTGGGAAGGTGAACGCGACCATGGTGCCGTTCAGCGCCTCCAGCACGAGCAGCGACCAGATCTCCGCAGCGCCGGTGATCAGCAGCAACCCCACTGCGGCTTGGGTCAGGGCGGACAACAGGTGGGAGACCTGCAGGACCGTGCTGCGGCTGAAGCGGTCCGCCACAACGCCGCCGAACAGCAGGAACACCGCCATTGGAACGCTGCGGGCTGCGAGCACCCAGCCGAGGTCGCTCGCGGAGTCGCTGATGTCCAGCACCGCGAACGCGAGTGCGATCGGAGCGATTGTGGTGCCGAGCACCGAGGTGGTCCGGCCGGCGAAGTACCACCGGACTCGGGCGCTGCTCAGCGGCGCCAGGGACTCAGTGGCGCCCATCGCCGTCGACCATCAAGAACAGGGCGGCCGTCATGTTGACGTGCACGGTTCCGGGGGTGCGCGGCGGCTTGGCCTCGGCGTGTAGCTGCCTCGACGCCTCGTCGACCATGGCGACGACTTGCTGCCACACCTGGGGATCCACCCACAGCTCGGCATCGGTGTTGCTGCCCGTGCCGGATGCGCCCCGTTTGCGCTGCCCGAACCGGCGCTCGAGCTCGGTCGCCATCGCGCGGGCAAAGAGCCGGCTCGCGTCGACGTGGCCAGAGTCCGGTGCGTCGGTCAAGCCGGACTCGGGCTCGCGCTCCCACGGGTGCCGATAGCGCTTGGCCACACCGCCACGGATGCGTTCCCGACCCGCCTCGACCACTTCACCGGCAGTGGCCAGCTGGCGAAGGTGGTACGACGCGTTGGCGTGGGTAAGGGCGAGCTCGCGCGCCACCTCGGCCGCACTGAGCTCAGCACCTGTGAGCAGCGACAAGATTCGCAACCGCACCGGGTGTGCCATAGCGCGCAAGGAGCCAACTCCCGAAGACATGTTGGGGAGTATGGCCACACGGTCGAGCAACTGTCAAGCACTTCTTGGGAGGTGCGCGGTTCGCATGCGCCACCGGACCGACCATGATGCGTACACGGGGTCTGGCCACAGCAATGCGTGATCGTCAGTCGCGATTCGCGACGGGACCAACGCTGGCGGACCGAAGCCATGCAGAAACTCACGGATCGACCCGCAAAAACTCACGAATCGCGGGTTCGGCGGCGCCAGCGGGCGAGCAGCGGAGCAGCGAGCCACAGCGCGTACAGGTCGAACCAGCCGTAACCGCCGGCCGCGCCTGACGGCGGGTTCCCGATGGAGACCAACCCGGTGGGGTCACGTGGGCGCCACTGCCAGGTGCCGAGACCGGTGCCGACGATCTCGAGGTACGAGACGACCACGAACGCGCCGACGTAGAGCGGCCGCGACGGCCCAAAGAGCAGGAAACCCGCCAGGCAGCAGAACCAGAACAGGCCAAGCACGTCCGGGCGAGCGGCGGCAGTGACCCCGTAGACCGCCCAGGCGCCGCCGACCGCCACCACCAGGGCCGCGCACAACCGCAGATGTGTGCGGACCAGCAGTGAGCGACCCAGCGCGAGCGCCGCGACGTAGACCAGCCCGTGGCCCGGCGAGACGTAGGCCGGAACGTTGTCGAAGCGGTACGTGTAGACCTCGAGCAGCGGCGAGAACGTGTACTCCACCGCGGTCGCGAGGACGACCACCACCCCCGTCTGCACCCGTACGAGGGGCGGCTCGGCGCGCAGGACGAGCGCCAGCACCCCCCAGGTGGCGAGCCCGAGACCGCGCTGCAGCCACAGCGAGCCGTCGGCGTCTAACCACAGCACCCCAGTGATCCAAGCTAGCGCCGCCATGGCCGTCGCGGGTCCGCTGGCACCAACCGGATGTCCGGTCTGGTCGCCCGCCGGGGACGCCCCCGGGCGCGCCGCAGACGTCGGTGCGCTCACCGGGCCATGATTCCACCGGTTCCGGCACGCTGCTATTCGGCGCCAAGGTCTGGCAGCGGACCCGTTCGCAGCACTAGCCTGCGCGCATGCGGATCAAGGATGTTCTTGCAGGCAAGGCCGAGGGTGCAGTCGTCACTGTTGACCCCGAGGCGTCGGTGCACGAGTTGCTGGGCCTCCTCGCCGAGCACAACATCGGTGCGGTGGTGGTGAGCACCGACGGGGAGGCGGTCACCGGCATGGTGTCGGAGCGCGACGTGGTGCGCCGCGTCGCCGCCGGACCGGACGCCCTCGAGGCCACCGTCGGTTCCATCATGACCACCGACGTGGTGGTGTGCGACCCCGGTGACAGCCTGGACGACCTGATGCGGCTGATGACCGTACGTCGCATCCGGCACGTCCCCGTCGTCCACGAGAACCGCCTGCAGGGGCTGGTCAGCATCGGCGACGCCGTGAAGACCCGCATCGGTCAGCTGGAGTTCGAACGCGACCAGCTCAACCAGTACGTATCCGGCAGCCAGTAGCAAGCCCACTCACAGCAGCTGTGCCAGCCCGAAGCCCACGGTCGCCGCGGTGAGCCCGGCGAGCACGTTGGCGACCACGTTGAGCGCCCCGGAAAGCACTGCACCGTCCTCGACCAGCCGCACCGTCTCGTAGGCGAACGTGCTGTAGGTGGTGAACGCACCGCACAGACCGACGCCGACGCCGGCGACCATCGCGCCGGCGGTGGCCTCGTGGCCCGCGACGCCGACCACCACCCCGAGCAGCAACGAGCCCGCTGTGTTGACCGTCAGGGTGCCCCAGGGGAAGACCGAGTCGTGCCGGTGCTGCACCGCACGGTCGGTGAGGTAGCGCAGCGGCGCACCGACCGCGGCGCCGAGGCCGATCCACCACCAGCTCACCGCGACCCCCTCCTCGGTGCGGTGGGCGTGACGAGCGCGCGGGTGGCGACGACGGCGAGCAGCACCGCGGCCAGCGCGCCGACGACGGTGGCGATCAGGTACGCGAGCGCGGCGAGCGGCCGGCCGTCGTCCACCAACCAGACGGCGTCGACGGTGTAGGTGGAGAAGGTGGTGTAGCCGCCGAGAACCCCCACGCCGACGAAGGGCCGCAGCAGTCGGTGGGTCGGTAGCGGGGACCCGGCGGATACCAGCACCATGAACGCCCCGATCAGCACGCAGCCGGTCACGTTCGCTGCCAGCGTCGCCCACGGCCAACCGGTCGGCGCCGACGGCAACGCCAGGCTGACGGCGTGCCGTGCGATGGCGCCCACGACTCCACCGAGGGCAATGCCGGCGAGCACCGCGGCGTCCGCCCGGCCCCGAACGATGCGCCCCTCCATGAGCGCAAGCCTCCCAGTTGCGCTGGTCAGACGGGGCCTGCGGGCCGTTCTAGAACCAGCTCGAGTCCATCGATGTCGTCCAGCTGCTCGCCGACCACGGCGAAGCCGGCGCGACGTGCCAGCGCCAGCGAGGCCGCGTTGTCGGGAGCGATGCTGACCCGCAGCACCCGGGCACCGTTCCGGGCGGCCCACGCCCACATGCCCCGCGCCGCCTCGGCGGCATAGCCGTTGCGACGCTGCGGAGGCGACACCGCGTAACCGATCTCGACCATGCCACGCCCGTCCGGCGGCGCGTGGAAGTTGATGCGCCCCGCTGCCACCCCGGTCGAGCGCAGCACCACCGCCCGCAACAGCCACGGCTCGTCGTCGGGCGCCCACTCGAGCTGCTCGACACGCAGGTGCACCAGGTGCGCCGACCCGGAGAGGAAGTCGTCGGGGTCGCTGAAGCCCAGATCGGGCAGCGGCTCACCGGCGGACCAGGCACGCAACCACGCCCCCGTCAGCATCACCAGGTCGAGCCGCTGGGTGCGGATCGGATCGTGAAGCACCGCCCGGTGGGCTCAGGCCGCGAAGACGGCGAGCGGGTGGTCGACCAGCGGGTGCACGATGACGTGGGTGCCGACGGCCAGCGGCGCGGTGTGCGGGCGCACGCCGCGCAGCGTGCTGCCGTCGGCGAGGCGCACGTGGTGCAGCACGAGCGCGCCACGGAACTCGGTGCGGGTCACGACCGTGCTGCTGGCGTCGTCGGGCTCGATCGACACCTCGTGCGGGCGCACCATCACCTCGCAGGGGCCGGAGCCGAAGGCCGTGACCGGCAACGCCCCGAACAGGGTGTGCGCGTGCTTGCCGTAGTGCTCCCCGGGCAGGAAGTCGGCTTCGCCCAGGAAGGTCGCGACGAACCGGCTGGCCGGGCTGTGGAAGACCTCCTCGGGCACGGCCACCTGCTCGATGCGCCCCTGCCGCAGCACCGCCACCCGGTCCCCCGCCGCAAGCGCCTCCTCCTGGTCGTGGGTGACGAAGACGCCGGTTGCGCCCGCGGCGTGCAACACGTCGACCGTGTGCTCGCGGACCAGCGTGCGCAGGTTGCGGTCGAGGTGCGAGAACGGCTCGTCGAGGAGCACCACCGCCGGGTCCGGCGCCAGCGCGCGGGCGAGAGCGACCCGCTGCTGCTCGCCGCCGGACAGCTCGTGCGCGAAGCGCTGCCCCAGGCCGGCCAGACCGACCAGCTCGAGGACCTCGGCCACACGCTTGCGGCGCCCCCCGCCCGCGCGGCGTCGCAGGCCGAAGGCGACGTTGTCGGCAACGTCGAGGTGCGGGAACAGCGCCAGGTCCTGAAAGACGACGCCGACGTCGCGGCGCTCGGGCGGCACGAACGTACGGGGGCCGGCGACCTCCCGACCGCCGGCACAGATCGTGCCGGCGTCGATGGCCAGCAGGCCGGCGACCGCACGCAACATCGTGGACTTGCCGCAGCCGCTCGGACCGACGACGGCCAGCAGCTCGCCACGCTGCACGGCCAGGCTCACCGCGTCCAACGCGACGACGGCGCCGAACTGCTTGCCGACGCCGGACAGCTCAAGCACCGGCTCGGGCACGCTCACGCTCCTCATCTGGACCCGGTCGGGTCGCCTCGGGTGCCATCTGCAGGGTCTGACGGAACAGCCAGAGCACCGGCAGCAGCGCCACCGCCACGATCGTGAGCGCCGGCAGCCCGGCCAGCTCCCACCGTGACTCCGAGGCCAGCTGGTAGACCCAGATGGCCAGCGTCTCGAACCCGAACGGCCGCAGCAGCAGCACGACGGGCAACTCCTTCAGCGCGTCCACGGCGACCAGGACGAGGGCGACGCCGACCCCCGAGCGTACCAACGGCAGGTGCACCCGCCGCACCACGCGACGTGGGGTGGCACCGAGGGTGAGCGCGACGTCGGTCAGCGACGGGGAGACCTTTTCCAGGCTGGCGTCGACGCTGGTGTAGGCAAGGGCAAGGAAGCGCACGACGTAGGCGTACAGCAGGCCCACGATGGTGCCGGTCACCAGCACCCGGCCCCAGGACAACCCCACGAGGTCGAGCGTCGAGTCGACGGCCGCCAGCATCGCCAACACCCCGATCGCCACCACCGGGCCGGGCACGGCGTAGCCGACCGTGGCGAGCCGCGCGAGCCGGCGCGTCGTGGCGCCGCCACCGAGCCGGGTGGCGCTGGCCACCAGCATCGCGACGCTGGCGCAGGCCACCGCGGTGAGCCCGGCGATCGTGAGGCTGTTGACCAGATAGCTGACATAGCGCGGATCGAACCCGCCGGTCGAGCTGAGCACGGTGGCGGTGCTGGACCAGGCCACCAGCTGCAGCACCGGGACGACGAACGTCACCCCGACGACCAGGCTGCAGACCGCCGTCGCCGCCCATGCCTTGCCACCCGACAACCGTACGGCATCGACCGTGCGGGCTCCCCCGCCCTGGTGGAAGCGGGCCCGGCCCCGCGCGACCCGCTCGAGACCGATGACGGCGATCGCGAACAGAAGCACCAGCGACGCGATCTCGGTGGCGGCGGTGCGGTCGTACATGCCGTTCCACACCTGGTAGACCGCGACCGACACGGTCTGCACGTTGAAGTACTGCACGGTGGCGAAGTCGGTGAGCGTCTCCATGGCCACCAGCGCCGCGCCGGCAGCCAGCGAGGGCCGGGCCAACGGCAGCACGACCCGGCGCGCCGCCTGCAGCGGGCCCTGCCCCAGCACCCGTGCGGCCTCGTACGTCGCGGCCGTCTGCTCGGTGATCGCGGCTCGGGCCAGCAGGTAGACGTAGGGGTAGAGCGCCAGTGACAGCACCAGCACCGCCATCGGCAGCGAGCGGATCTGCGGGAACCACACGTCGGGGCCGAACCAGGAGCGCAGCGTGGTCTGCACCGGTCCGGGGTAGTCCAGCAGGCCGAGGTAGACGAAGCCGAGCACGTACGCCGGCACGGCCAGCGGCAGCACGAGCAGCCAGGAGAACCAGCGCTGGCCGGGGAACCGGTAGCGCCCGACCAGCCAGGCCAACCCGGCGCCGAGCAGCACGGCGGTCACGACCACCGCGACCAGCAGGGCGGCGGTGGTGACGAGCATGCCCGGCAGGTCGGTGCGCCACAGGAACGACCACACCTCCCCGGTCGGGGTGAGGATGCTGGCGGCTACCAGACCGACGGGCACCACGACGACCGCCGCGACGGCCACCACGGCCAGCCGCCAGCCGAGCCGTCCAGTGTCACTCACGGCCGGGCTCACTCATAACCGGTCTGGGCCATCAGCTTGATCGCCTCGGTGTTGCGGGCGGCCAGCTGGGCGGCGTTGAGCTGGTCGGCCTTGAACTCGCCGAAGCCGGCGATCAACGGCACCGGCTTGACGTCGGGGTTGACCGGGTACTCGAAGTTGCCGGACGTGAACGCCTGCTGCCCGTCGGTGGCCAGCCACTCGAGCAGCTGCTGTGCGAGATCGGGGTTGTCGGCGGCGGCTGTCACCCCGGCGCCCGAGACGTTGACGTGGGTGCCGCCGGTCTGCTGGTCCGCCCAGAAGATCTGCACCGGGAAGTCCGGGTCCTTGTCGATCAGCTGGGCCAGGTAGTAATGGTTGGCGATCCCCACCTCGCAGTCGCCGCTTGCGATGTTCTGCATCAGGTCGACGTCGTTGCTGAAGATCTGGGCGTCGTCGACCCAGCCCTCGACCACCTTCGTGGTCTCGGCGTACCCGTCCTTGGCGATCAGGCTCGCCACCAGCGACTGGGTGTACGACTCGGTGGCCCCGCGCAGGCAGAGCTTGCCGTCCCACTTCGGGTCGGCCAGCTCCTCGTACGTCGACAGCTCGGACGGGTCGACGCGCGACGGGTCGTAGACGATGGTGCGGGCCCGCTCGGCCAGGCCGAACCAGCGGTCCTGCGGGTCTCGCAGCGACCGGGGGACCGCGTCGTCGAGCACCTGGGAGCGCACCGGCTGGAAGACACCTTCGTCGGCGGCCGCGGCGAGGTTGCCCGCATCGACGGTCATGTAGACGTCGGCGAGGGTGTCCTCGCCCTCGGCCTCGATCCGCTCGCGCAGCTCGGCGTCGGTGCCGTAGAGGAACTCCACCGAGATGCCAGTGTCGGCGGAGAACTTCTCGAAGGCACTCTCCAGGTCGTAGTGCCGGGCGGTGTAGACCCGCACGACGTTGTCGTCAGCACCCGCCAGCGAGCAGCCGGAGGCTGCCAACGCCGTGCAGGCGATGCTGGCCAGCGCGATGAGCGGGCGCCACCTCATTGCGAGGACGACCCCTCCGAGGAGCAGTCCTCGCTGGTCGAGCCACTCTCCGACCCCGTGTCCGACCCGGAGGTCTCCGAGCCGGAGGTGCTTGTAGAGCAGTCCTGCTCGAGCTGGCGCACGTCGGCGCCGTCGTCGCCGCAGCCGACGAGACCGCCCAGGACGGCCGCGAGCACGGCGGCGCCGGCCAGCCCCCGGACGCGGACGGTGGACACGGCGCTGCGCGCGGGGGGGAAGCGCATGGTGGCTCTCCTCATCGGGTGTGGGTGCCGGCCGGTTGGAGCCGCTGGCTCCCCAGGCGGGTGTCGGGTCGGGTGTCGGGTCGGGTGTCGGGTCGGGTGTCGGGTCGGGTGTCGGGTCGGTCAGTGGGCAGGTCAGGGGGCAGGTCGGCGGGTTTTGCGGTGCGTACGCCGAGAGCACCCAGCGCCAGGAACGCCACCAGCCAGGCAGCGTGCAGCCACCAGGTCGGTGCGTCGAGCACGCGGTAGTCGGGAAGCACACGACGCACCGTCGCCAGGGCGGCGGGGACCGGCTCGTCGGGCGCTCCGACCCAGCTGAGCCGACCGGACCAGCCGGCGACGAGCACCCAGGCGTAGATGGCTGTGCCGGCGGCGGCGAGCACGGCCGACCCCCCGAGCACCAGGTGCCGCAGCACGGACGGGCCGGTGCGGTGCACGCGGTCGAGCCACACGGCGATGGCGACCACGGCCAGGGGAAGGACGATCACCACCTGGCGGCCGGGCCACCAGTACCCGTGCATGGTGAGCGCGACGAAGGTGGCCACCAGCCACCCCATCAGCACCGGCGCAAGGATGACGGGCCAGCCGGTCACGGCTCTTGGCAGCAGCCAGGGCAGCGCCGCGATCGCCGGGACGGCCAGCAGCCAGGCGGGCTGCCAGGCGGCCAGGCCGAAGTCGCGGTCGACGAGCAGTCCGACCAGGCGGGTGCTGCGCCCGGCGTAGTCCGGGGAGAGCCCCACCACCCCCAGCTCGCCGGAGGCCTGGAAGTGGTCGCCCGCCGCGTAGGCGGTCCACCCGCCGTACAGCGCCTGGTGCAGGCCGAGGAAGGCGACCCCGGCGAGACCGAGTGCCCCCGCCGCAACCGCGACGAGACGTCGGCGCCCAGCCCGCCACGGCGGGATCAGCCCGAGCAGGACCAGCACGGCGGCGACGGGGGCGTACTTCACCGACAGCCAGGGCAGCGCCACGGCCGCGAGCACGAGCGCCACGACGCCCCCGCGGCCGGGCCGGCCGGCAAGCACCGCGACGGCGGCGGTGACGACCAGGGCGGCGGGCAGCTCGGGGTAGACCTGCTGGCCGTAGACGCCGAGCGGGGCGCTGGCGGCGGCTGCCGTGACCACCACAGCGGCGACCGGCAGCGCGACCGCGAAGCGGCGTACCGCGACCCACACCAGCAGGGCCGCGAGCACGCCGGCGAGTGCGGACAGCACCAGCTTGGCGCCGACCCAGCCGCCGAGCGCGACAGCCGGGGCGAGCAGCACGGCTAGCAGCGGGTCGTGCGGGCTGACCTGCGAGCCGTCGGTCTGCACCTGGGTCTGCACCGGCAGGGTTGCGGGGTGGTAGTCCGCGGCTCGGTCGGCCGCGAGCTCGTCGGGGATGTCGAGGTCGCCGTCCTCGGCGAGGCTGAGCGCGGTGAGGAGGTACTGCGGCTCGTCCACCGCCGCGTCGGCGCCGGGCCCCCCGTCGAGCGCGGGCACCCCGATGCCGAGCGCTGCCGCGACGCCGGCGAGCAGCCCGACCACCGCCATGGTGGCGCCCAGGTGGACACCCGCCGGCCGCCCGGTCATGCGGGCACCTGCGTCGTCTCGACCGACAGTCGCGGGTGGGGCTGCAGCTCCGGCGGAGCCGCGGCCTGGCGGGCCACCAGCGCGATCAGGTCGGTGTGCGGGGCGGCACCGACGAGGGAGCGCAGCCGCCGGGTGTCGGCGCGGGTGTGCCGGACCTCGGCCACCCAGGCCGGCTCGACGGCGACTGGGACGTCGCGGCCGGTCACCGTGCGCACCGCGTCGGCGAGTGCCTTGAGCGTGTGCCCCGCGCCGGTGCCGACGTTGACGACGCCGCCCGCCCCCGTCTCGACCAGTCGGATGAGCAAGTCCGCGGCCTGCCGGACGTCGGTGACGTCTCGGGTGCGCGACGGGGCGCCGAGGATCCGCAGCGGCCGGCCGGCACGCGCGGCGTCGATCCAGCCGGCCAGCGCCATGTCGGCGCGCTGCCGCTCGCCGGCGAGGGTGAACGGCCGCGCCACGAGCACCGAGCCACCGTCGGCCTGTCGGGCGGCGCACAGCCGCTCGGTGCGCACCTTGCTGACCGCGTACCCACCGCGGGGGGCCATCACGTCGGTCTCGACGCTGGGTCGCGACCAGGTGCTGCCGCCGTAGACCGACGACGACGACGTCACGAGCACGGGGGTGTGCCGCGGTGTGCGGTCGAGGACGACCGTGGTGGCGTCCACGTTGTCGCGCTGACGCCGGTGCTCGACGTCGTGGCCGGCGTCGCGTACGCCCGGGCAGCCGGCCAGGTGCCAGACGGCGGCGGCGCCGCCCAGCCCGTGCCCCACGGCGTCTGCCCCCTGCGCCGGTGCCGTCAGGTCCTCCTGCAGCCACCCCAGCCCCGCGCGACCCTCCAGGTGGGGCGGGGTCGGCTCGCGGTCGATGCCCAGCACGCACTGGCCCCGTGCGAGCAGCGTCTCGACGACATGGCCGCCGAGAAAGCCGGCGGCGCCGGTCACCACGACGTGGGCGGACACGGGATGGATCTCCTCGACGACTGGGGCGGGGTGGACGCGCTCTGCAACTTAGGACATCCTCTCCTAACTATGCAATCCACCGACCGGCACCCCCAGATGTGGCCGCGGATGCGGGGGGCGCGCTTGGCGGCGAGTGGGTTGGTGCTGCTGTCCGCCGTCGGCTACCTCGCGGCGATCGCGGATCTGGCCGCATTCACGGCAGCGGTCCGCCGTGCCGGCGCGGCCATCGGCGACGAGCCGGTGGGCATCGGCGCGGCCCTGCTCGCCTACGCCGGCGCCTTTGTCCTGCGCACGTGGGGGTGGCGCCGGGTGCTGCCAACGCTGCCGGCGGGCCAGGCCTGGGCGGCGCTGCACGTCAGCCTGCTCGGCAACCACCTGCTGCCACTGCGGCTCGGGGAGGCGCTGCGGGTGTCCAGCGTGGCGCGCCGCACGGACGTGGGGTGGCGGCCGGCGCTGGCCAGCACCGCGCTGCTCCGCCTGACAGACCTGCTAACCGTCGCGAGCCTCGCCCTGGTCTTCGCCCCCGCTGTCCTGCCGGGTGCCGTCGGCTGGCGCTGGACGTCGTCCGGGGACGCCCTACTGGTCACCGTGTTGGCCGCCATCGGCGTGGGTGGGCTGCTGTGGTTGCGCCGCCGAGGCGCCGGCGGCTCGTGGCTGCGACTGCCCGGGCCGCTGGTCGTCGCGGCGGCGGCCGGCGCCTGGCTGCTCGAGGCGACCGTCGTGCTGGCGGTCGCCACCGCCGCCGGCGTACCGCTGACCTACGCAGCCGCGGTCGGTGTCACCGCGGTGACGATCGTCACGCAGACGGTCGCGGTGACACCGGGTGGGATCGGGAGCTACGAGGCCGCCGGCACGGCCGCGCTGGTCGCCGTCGGCGTGCCCGCCACCGACGCCTTCGCCGTGGTGCTGCTGACCCACGCACTCAAGACCGGCTATGCCGTCGTTCTCGGCACACATGCCCTACTCGCCCCAGCACCGGGCTGGTGGGGACGGTGGCGGTTGCCCCGACGGCTCCCCACCCCGCCGCGCCGCCTCGAGTACCCGATCGACGCTCCGGTCGTGGTGTTCCTGCCCGCGCACGACGAGGAGGACACGGTCGGCGACGTCGTGCGACGGCTGCCGACCCAGGTGGTCGGCCGACCGGTGCGGGTGCTCGTCGTCGACGACGGCTCGACCGACACGACAGCCGCCCGCGCCGCGGCGGCGGGTGCCACGGTGGTCGGCGTGCACCCGCAGCGCGGGCTCGGCGCCGCGGTGCGACACGGGCTGGCCGAGGCGGTGGCGCTCCGACCGGCGTGCGTGGTCTACCTGGACGCCGACGGGGAGTACGCACCCGAGGACCTGCCGGCGGTCGCCGCCCCGGTGCTGGCCGGAGCCGCCGACTACGTGATCGGCAGCCGCTTCGCCGGCACGATCGACGTGATGCGACCGCACCGCCGGGTCGGCAACCTGGCCCTGACGGCGTGGGTGCGGTGGATGGCCCGGCGCAAGGACGTCACCGACGGACAGAGCGGCTTCCGGGCCTTCTCCCCCTCCGCAGCCGCTGCGGCCGAGGTGGTGCACGACTACAACTACGCCCAGGTGCTCACGCTGGACCTGCTCGCCAAGGGCTTCGGCTATGCCGAGGTGCCGATCCGCTACTCGTTCCGTACGACCGGCACGTCGTTCGTGCGTCTGCACCGCTACCTGCGGCGGGTGCTGCCGGCAGTGCATGCCGAGCTGAACGACCGGCCCGTTCAGTCCTCCACCACGTGAGCCCGGAAGCTCTCGCGAGCCGCTGACCAGGCCGCGTCGTCCCAGCGACCATCGGCGCCGAGGCAGTCGGCCGCAGCCAGGCCCATCGCCATCGCGTGGTGGCTGTTGTCGTGGGCGAACAGGCCCGACCTCCCCAGGGTCGTGACGTGCGGCAGCGCGCTGACCCAAGCCTCCAGACCGGCCAGCCGGTCGGTGAAGCCGCGGGCGTACACGGGGTAGACGTGCGGCAGCCGCCGCACCTGAACGCTGGTGCGGCGCAGCGCCGGCAGACCTGTTGCCCGGGCGGCAGCCTGCACGAGACCGGCCAGCGCTGCGTCGGCGGCCGCCCACAGCTCGTCGCCAACCGTGCAGGGGATCTCCGCGCACACGACGCTGCGGTCGGTCGGGTCGTCGGGGTTGTCGCGGTAGTTCGCGGGCTCGCTGATGCGGGTCACCGGCGTCTGCGGCCCCGGCAGGTAGTGCGCGTCGTACGGCGTCCAGCGGGCCCCGGCGTGCCCGACGTAGACGAGCAGCAACGCGCGGAAGCCGAGCGCTTCGGCGTCGGCTAGCGCCGCCGCCG
>JBBSMN010000011.1:0-27134 GCA_038233135.1 Propionibacteriales bacterium | reverse complement strand
GCACAAGGCACCAGTTTTGCCGTCGGAGTGGTGCTTTACGTACCAAGTGGTGGCTGTCACGACAGCGGGAAGGCGGCGGTTCCGGGGTGCAAGGCGGGTCCGGCGGCGGGGGTCAGCCCTGGTGCGTGAGCCGCGGCTCGGTCTCGAGCCGCGACAGCCCGTTCCAGGCCAGGTTGCAGATGTGGGCGGCGACGACGTCGCGGGCCGGGTCGGCAGCATCCAGCCACCACTGACCGGTGGTGCCGACCATCCCGACCAGCATCTGGGCATACATCGGCGCGTACGTGGTGTCGAAACCTCGCTCGGCGAACTCGCCGGCCAAGATGTACTCGACCCGGCTCGCGACGTCACCGATGATGGACACGAACGAGCCGGAGGCCGACCCCACTGGCGAGTCGCGCACCAGGATGCGGAAGCCGTCGGGATGCTGCTCGATGTAGCCGAGCAGGCCCAGTGCCGCCTGCTCCAGCAGGGCGCGCGGCTGACCGGCTGTAAGCGCGGCCCGCATCATCGACAGCAGCTCCTGGACCTCTCGGTCGACGACGACCGCGTACAGCCCCTCTTTTCCGCCGAAGTGCTCGTAGACGATGGGTTTGGACACGTCCGCCGTCGCGGCGATCTCCTCCACCGACGTGCCCTCGACTCCGCGGGCGGCGAACAGTCCGCGGGCAATGTCGATCAGCTGTTCGCGCCGTCCCGCGGAGGTCATCCGGGGGCGATGGCCCCGCCGGGCAGGGGAGTCCCCGTCGGGGTGCGCGCTCACAGACCGAGTCTGTCAGTGCCGGTCGTCCCCGTGCGGGACGACGCCCTCATGCTGGGCCGGCACGCTTGGCGGCGATGCGCTCCGGCACCGGCCAACGCACGTCGCTCGCCCAGCCGAGCCGCTCGAACAGCCAGATCAGCCGGGCGGACGAGTCGACCTGTCCGCGAAGCACCCCGTGCCGGGCACAGGTGGGGTCGGCGTGGTGCAGGTTGTGCCACGACTCGCCGAAGCTGAGCACCGCGAGCCACCACACGTTGCCGGAGCGGTCGCGACTCTTGAACGGCTGCTCGCCGACGGTGTGGCAGATCGAGTTGATCGACCAGGTCACATGGTGCAGCAGGGCCACCCGCACCAGGGTCGCCCAGAAGAACGCCGTCAGCGCGCCCTGCCACGACATCGACCACAGCCCGCCGACCACGGCGGGGGTGGTGAGCGACACGAGCGCCCAGATCGGGAACTGCCGGGACACCCGGGTCAGGTCGGGGTCCTTCATGAGGTCGGGGGCGTAGCGCCGCAACGGGGTCTGCTCGACGTCGAACAGCCACCCCACGTGCGCGTACGCGAAGCCCTTGGCCAGGGCGGGCACCGACTCGCCGTAGCGCCAAGGTGAGTGCGGGTCACCGTCGCGGTCGGAGAACTTGTGGTGCTTGCGGTGGTCGGCCACCCAGCGGATGACCGGCCCCTCGATGGCGAGGCTGCCCGCGATCGCCATGGCGACCTTGAGCGCACGGTTGGGCTTGTACGACTTGTGCGTGAAGAGCCGGTGGAAGCCGGCGGTGATGCCCAGCCCGCTGACGACGTAGAACGCGACGCCGATGATCACGTCGCGCCAACCGAGCCAGCCGCCCCATGCGACGGGCACGGCGGCGACCACCGCGGCGAACGGTGCCACGATGAACACCGCCAGCATCACCCGCTCGAGCAGCGTCTGCCGGTCGCTGCCCATGGTGCCGCCGGTGTTCGTGGGGGTCGGGGGTCCGGCCGGTGCCGTGGTGGTGGCGGGTGGCGCGGTGGTGCCTGCTGACATCGGTCCTCACAGGGTCTGGAGTGGCTCCTGGTGGGCGGAGCGGTTGCGGCGGCGTGCGGTTACGCCTACGTCGCCGTAACTTACGGCACCGTAGGTTGGATGTCGACATCGCGGCCGCCCGCACTTTCCGTACGCTGACCCCGACCGTTCCCCGGTTGGTCTGTCGGCAGGGCCCGCCGCACTTTGAATGCGGACTAGCGACGTAGGTTCGACTCCTACCCGGGGAGCCCTCGCACCGTCCGCGGCCGACCGAAGGAGCTCCCCGTGCCAGTCGAGCCCGTGCCAGTCGAGCCAGGGCCAGTCGAGCCAGGACCACAGGTGGACGCGATAGTGGTCCTGGCCGCCGGCGGAGGGACCCGCATGCGGTCGGCGACCCCCAAGGTGCTGCACGAGCTGGGTGGGCGCAGCATGCTCGGCCACGTGCTGGCGGCAGCGGACGCCGCCGGCGCCGCCGAGGTGGCGGTGGTCGTGGGGCACGCCCGCGAACAGGTGCTGCCACACGTCACGGACTGCTTGCCCCGCGCGCGGCAGGCAGTGCAGGCAGAGCAGCTCGGCACCGGGCACGCCACCGAGATCGGTCTGAGCGCGGTCGAGGCGACAGCCGGCACCGTGCTGGTCGTGATGGGCGACACGCCGCTGCTCAAGCCGGCGGTGCTGCGCGAGCTTGCGGCGAGCCACGCCACCGCGGGCCATGCTGTGACCGTGCTGGCGGCCCGGCCGTCCGACCCCAGTGGCTACGGGCGGCTGCTGCTGGACGCGGACGGGCAGCCGGCGGCCGTGGTCGAGCACCGGGACGCGACCGCCGAGCAGCTGCTGATCGGCGACGTCACGACCGGCATCTATGCCTTCGACCTGGCCTGGCTGCGCCAAGCGCTGCCGCGGGTCGGCACGGACAACTCCCAGGGGGAGATCTACCTGCCCGACGTGGTGGCGCTGGCCAGGTCCGACGGCCGGACGGTGGGCCTGGTCCGCAGCGCCGACGCGATGCAGGCGGAGGGTGTCAACGACCGGGTCCAGCTCGCCGCGATGGCGGCCGAGCTCAACCGGCGGACGCTCGAGGGCTGGATGCGCGCCGGGGTCACGGTGGTCGACCCTGTGACCACCTGGGTGGACGTGACCGTCTCGTTCGAGCGCGACGTGCGGCTGCTGCCCGGCGTCCAGCTGCACGGCACGACCACGGTCGCCGAGGGCGCCACCGTCGGCCCCGACTGCACGCTGACCGACGTCGAGGTCGGCCCCGGGGTCGGCGTCGTACGCACGCACGGGTCGAGCGCGGTCATCGGTGCCGGGGCCAGCGTCGGCCCCTTCGCGTACCTGCGACCCGGCACGGTGCTGCTCCCCGACGCCAAGGTCGGCACCTTCGTGGAGACCAAGAACAGCCAGCTCGGCCCCGGCGCGAAGGTCCCGCACCTGTCCTACATCGGCGATGCCGAGATCGGCGAGGGCACCAACGTCGGCGCGGGCACGATCACCGCCAACTACGACGGGGTTCGCAAGCACCGCACGGTGGTGGGCCGCCACGTCAAGACCGGCTCGGACAACGTGTTCGTCGCGCCGGTCACGATCGCCGACGGTGCCGCGACGGGAGCGGGCACGGTCGTACGTCGGGACGTGCCCCCTGGCGCGCTGGCGGTGTCGAGCGGCCCGCAGCGCCACCACGAAGGCTGGACGGAACGCAAGCGGCCCGGCAGCGCTGCCGCAGCTGCTGCAGCAGACGCTTCGGCGGCACGCGGCGACGCCGACAAGCCCGCAGAGGGTCCCGTGCGGCAGACTGGTGTCCCGCCACCACCGACGCCCACCGGGCAGCCCGACGAGGGGACCCGATCGTGACCGGCATGAAGCGCACCACCGAGAAGAACCTGATGGTCTTCTCCGGACGGGCCCACCCCGAGCTGGCCTCGGAGGTTGCCGTGGAGCTCGGATCGGGACTCGTGCCGCAGGCGGCCTATGACTTCGCCAACGGCGAGATCTACGTCCGCTTCGAGGAGTCGGTGCGCGGGTGCGATGCCTTCGTGCTGCAGAGCCACACCGCGCCCATCAACCAGTGGGTGATGGAGCAGCTGATCATGGTCGACGCCCTCAAGCGTGCCTCGGCCAAGCGGATCACCGTCGTGCAGCCGTTCTATGCCTATGCGCGGCAGGACAAGAAGCACCGCGGCCGTGAGCCGGTCTCGGCCCGGCTGGTGGCCGACTTGTTCAAGACCGCAGGGGCCGACCGCCTGATCGCCGTGGACCTGCACAGCTCGCAGATCCAGGGGTTCTTCGACGGCCCGGTCGACCACCTGATGGCGATGCCGATCTTGGCCGACCATGTGGCGGCCAAGTATGGCGAGGAGGACCTGGTGGTGGTCTCGCCCGATGCCGGCCGCATCCGTGTCGCCGAGCAGTGGGCCTCCCGTCTCGGCGGCACGCCGCTGGCCTTCGTGCACAAGACGCGCGACGTGCACCGGCCCAACGAGACGGTCGTAAATCGCGTCGTCGGCGAGATCGGCGGCCGCACCTGCGTGCTGGTCGACGACATGATCGACACCGGCGGCACCATCGTGAAGGCGGTCGACGCACTGCTCGACGCCGGTGCGGCCAGCGTGGTGGTGGTTGCGACGCACGCGGTGCTGTCGGGCCCGGCCGTGGACCGCCTCAAGAACTCGCGCGCGCGTGAGGTCGTCGTGACCAACACCCTGCCGGTCGGCCCCGATCAGCAGTTCGACACGTTGACGCTGTTGTCGATCGCCCCACTGATCAGCCGGGCGATCCGCGAGGTCTTCGAGGACGGGTCGGTGACCAGCCTGTTCGACGGTCGTGCCTGAGCGCTAGCGGCAGCCTCTCCCCGCGCACCACTCGTAGGCATCCAGGCGGGCCTGCATCCGCTGCTGCTGGTCGGCGTAGGCCGGGTCACCGGCCCGGTTCTCGAGCTCGTGCGGGTCGCGTTCCAGGTCGTAGAGCTCGACGAACCCGGACTCGCGCCGCACGAGCTTGTACTGGTCGCCGTCGAGCCGGGCGGTGATGCCGTGGAAGCGGTACGGGTCGGTGTCGGCCGCCCGGTCGGACTTCGGGCCGGCCTCGATGACGATGGGTCGGCGGGCGGCGTATGTCGGGTCCTCGACGGCTGGCAACACGTCGATGCCGTCGGCGGCCGGCCCGGTGTGCGCGGCGCCCTGACCGGCGGCGGCGAGGACTGTGGGCGCGAAGTCCTGCAGTCCGACGAGGGTGTCGACGGTGGCGCCGCGGGTGATGCCGGGGCCGCGCACCGACATCGGCACCTTCACCGACACCTCGTAGGGGGCGACCTTGCCACCGCGGATGCGGTGCTCGCCCATCAGGAACCCGTTGTCGCTGAGGAAGAACACGTAGGTGCTTCCCAGCTCGCCGGCGTCGACCAGGGCACGGATGATCTGGTTGGTGGCGTGGTTGGCCGACCGCATCGACTCGCGGCGCTGCGCGTTGACCTCGACAAGCCCGGTTTGTTCGCTCTCGCTGAGCGGCGCCGGACGCAACGGCTTGTCGGACACGTCCGCCTCGTTGAAGGACGGGTCGGTCAGCGGCGTCCCGGCATCCATGTCGCGATAGCGCGGCGACACGTTGGGCGTCGGGAACGGCGGGTCGTCCGCCTCCGCGGGCAGCCCCCCGTGCGGGGCGACGATCGACGTGAACAGGAAGAACGGCTCGGCGGCGGGTGCGTTGCGGGAGATGAAGTCGGCCGACAGGTCGCCGATCGTGTCGGTCTGATAGCCCTCGATGGTCGCGTTGGACCCGTTGATGAACCACCTGTCGTACGTGTAGTTGTAGGTGCCCTTCGGGGTCATCCACTCGTCCCAGCCCGGCGGGATGTACGGGGACTCGTACTCGTTGAGGTACTTCCCGATCAGCGCGGTGCGGTACGTCGGGTCGAGCCAGGTGGCGATCGTGTTGGCGTCGCGGAACTTGGTCCAGCCGCCGAGCGGGGCGTGGTTGGACAGCACGTGGTGGTTGTGGGCGTACCGCCCGGTCAGCAACGTGGCACGCGCCGGGCAGCACAGCGAGAAGGGCGACACGGCATTGGTGAACGTCGCACCCTTGGCCGAGATGCGCCTGTTGACGGCCGGCAGCACGTCCATGTCGTCGGTGCGGGTGTCGTCCAGCAGGATGAGCACGACGTTGGGGGAGGCGGTCACGGCCGTCGGCGTGGCCGACTCCGACGGGGGAGTTGCAGGCGCAGGAGCGCCCGAGCCGAGACCGGCCACGGCGATAAACACGGCGACGGCGGCCGTCCCGGACGAACGGAGTCGACGACCCATCTGACTCATCCCCCAGCGCTGATTGCAATCACCCCGTGAGCGTCTGCATGCACGGTGTCACCCGCGGGGTCCGGCGTCACCCGTTTTCGCCAACTTCTTCCGAGTCCGCTCAGCCCCCAGGTGCGCGGCGACCCGGGACGCCGCTACGCTTGACTGCTGTTGCCTCGGCGAGGGGGACTGATACGTCCCCGTGATCGACGCGGTCGTCGTGATCTACGTACGCGCCGCTGACGTCGCGCGGTCCTCCTGCCCGGCAGCCGCACCGCATGCCGCCACACCCCATGCCGCCACACCCCATGCCGCCACACCCCATGCCGCCACAGAGTTCGCCCCGAGGAGTCCCCGCGTGTCCGAGATCCGGATCAAAGCAGAAACCCGCACCGAGTTCGGCAAGGGTGCCGCGCGGCGAGTGCGCCGTGCCGACAAGGTGCCGGCCGTCCTGTACGGCCACGGCGCCGACCCGCAGCACCTCTCGCTGCCGGGTCACGACCTGATGCTGGCGCTGAAGAACCCCAACGCCCTGCTGTCGATCGACGTCGAGGGCGGCAGCCGGCAGCTGGCGCTGACCAAGCAGGTGCAGCGCGACCCGATCAAGGGGTTCATCAAGCACGCCGACCTCCTGGTCGTCCGCCAGGGCGAGAAGGTCACCGTCGACATTCGCGTGGTCCTCATCGGGGAGGCGGCGCCGGAGTCCCTCGTCGTCACCGAGACTACGCAGCTGTCGGTCGAGGCGGAGGCGACGCACCTGCCCGACTCCGTCGAGGTGTCCATCGAGGGCCTCGACGTCGGGGCCCAGTTGCACGCCGGTGACCTGGAGCTGCCGCCAGGCACGACGCTGGCCGGTGACGCCGACATCCTCGTCGTCAACGTGGTGGCCGCACCCACAGCGGCCGACGTCGAGGCGGAGCTGGCCGAGGCGGAGTCCGAGGCGGGCATCGAGCGCGACGAGTCCGAGGTCGACGTGAGCACGGAGGTCGCGACCGGTGATGTCGCCGCCGAGGGCGAGTCCGGGGACGACGCCTCCTCCGACGACGAGTGACGACAGCCCCCTGGCTGGTCGTGGGGCTGGGCAACCCCGGCGCGTCCTATGCCGACACCCGGCACAACGTCGGGCAGCTGGTGGCAGATGCGCTGGCTGTGCGGATGGGGTCCACGTGGCGCCGGCACCGCACCGGGCGCGCGGACACCGCGGAGGGCATCCTCGGCGTTCCCGGTGCGGCCGACCCGCCCGCCCGGTTGGTGGTGATGAAGCCCCGGTCGTACATGAACGAGTCGGGGGGTCCGACCGCGGCGGTCGCGGCGTACGCGTCGATCGAGCCCTCGCACCTGGTGGCCGTGCACGACGAGCTCGACCTCGACTTCTCGGTGCTGCGCATCAAGCACGGCGGCGGCGACAACGGTCACAACGGACTGCGGTCCATCCGCCGTTCGATGGCAACCGGGGAGTTCATCCGGGTTAGGGTCGGTATCGGTCGTCCCCCGGGGCGCCAGGATCCGGCCGACTACGTGTTGGCCAGATGGTCCGCAGAACAGCGTCAAGAGCTTGCGCTGGTGGTGGAGCGCGCAGCCGACGTTGTTGAGGATCTCACGCTGCGTGGTCTATCCGCGACACAGAATGACTACAACTCGTGATAATCGGACATCCCGTAACTTCACGTGACGGAAATCGTTGAGCGACTGTCAACGACGCTGATCGATGCTTAGATCGCTGAATTGGTCGCAGGACGTCTAACACACTGAGCATTGCAGGGGACTTCGTTCATGAGTGATGGCACTATGCGCGACCAGGTCGCGTCTGCACGGTCGACGGTTCGGCTCAGGCGATCCTCCACAGTCGCCGCCGCGGAGTCGGCCCCGCGGGCGGCCCAGGGTCGCCAGCGCGGCTCGTACGTGCTGGTGGAGGCCTTCTGGGTCTGCGCCGTGGCGGCCGGTTGCACTCTCGCACTGTCCGACCGTGGCCTCGTGCTGGCCGTCCCGGCATTGGTCGCGATGTGCTGGTTGATCGATGTGGCGGCCCTGCCCCCGTACGAGCGGTCGACCTCCTTGCGTCCCGCCACGCGGCTGTGGATGCCCACCAGCCTCGTTCTCGTCCTCGCCATGGTCACCGGTGTGGCGGGCACGGCCGGTGTCCGGCGGGCGTTGATAGCGGTCCTCGCGGTCGTCGCGCTGCCCGTGCTCGGCCGCACCGTTCGCCGAGCCCGGCGACGGCCGCAGTCCACGCTGCTGGTCGGCGACCGGATCGCGGTGTCGCACCTCGTCGCGCAGTGGGGCGCCCTGTCGCGCATCGACATTGCCGGCGTGTGCCTCAGCGAGCCGGAGGACTACGACGGCGAGCAGCCGGCCGACGTGCTCGGTTTCCCCGTCGTCGGTGGCCTGCGGGACGCCGCGGAGATCGCCCTCTCCGAGCAGCTCGACCAGGTGGTCGTGGCCCCGGGACCGGTGCTCACCGCGTACGACGTGCGACGGCTCAGCTGGGCCCTCGAGGACAGCGACACCGAGGTCGTCGTCGCCGCCGAGGTGCACGGCGCCGTTCCCGATCGCATCTCGCCGCGGCTGCTGGGTCGCCGACTGGTGCTCTCGGTGCGCCCGACACGACGTCCAGTGCTTGCGGCCGCCTTGAAGTCTATGGCCGACCGCGTCGGTGCGGGCCTGGTGCTGGTGGTGGCGGCGCCGCTGTTGTTCTTCTTGACGGTGGTGGTCCGGCTGGACAGTCCCGGCCCAGGCTTCTTCAAGCAGGTGCGTGCCGGGCGCAACGGTCGCCCCTTCCACATGCTCAAGCTGCGCACGATGGTGGCCGATGCCGAGGAGCGACGCTCCGAGCTCGAGGTGCTCAACGAGGGCGCCGGACCGTTGTTCAAGCTCGCCAACGACCCACGGGTCACCGCCGTCGGCCGCTTCCTGCGTCGCACCTCGCTCGACGAGCTGCCGCAGCTGTGGAACGTCGTGCGCGGCGACATGTCGATGATCGGCCCACGGCCGGCCCTGCCGCACGAGACCGCGGAGTACGACGACTGGATCCGGCGGCGGTTGAGCGTCAAGCCCGGCATGACCGGCCTGTGGCAGGTCAGTGGCCGTTCGCGGCTGGAGTGGAATGACGCGGTCCGTCTGGACCTGGACTACGTCGACAACTGGACGCTGCGCGGTGATCTGCACATCGCGGCCCGTACTGTCCAAGCAGTGCTGCGCCGCGACGGCGCCGTTTGACGTGCCGCAGCCGGGGGCGAGCTCCTGGCCAGGCGCGGCAGGCGATGGTGTGACCACTCGAGAGGCAGGAGCGTGACGTTGCACGTCCTGCATGTTTCGGAGGTGACCTGGGGCGGGGTCGTCAGCCTGCTGCACGACTTCATGGCCGAGCAGCTGCAGCGAGGGCACAGCGTGAGCCTGCTGACCCCGGCGGCTTTCCCCGAGCCCGGGCTTGACCAGGTCCGGCGCAGTACGTGGGCCCTAGACCGTCGGCGACCGGCCAGCTACCCGCGCGCACTGGCACAGCTGCGCAGCACGGTTCGGAACGCCCGCCCCGACGTGGTCCACCTGCACTCGGCGTATGCCGGTTTCTTCGGACGGTTGCCCACATTGTCAGGGACCGGTCGGGTGCCGAACGTCTATCAACCCCATGCGTGGTCGTTCGACCTGTTCACCGACACCCGGGTCGTGGCGGCAATGACCCGGTGGGAGCGGGCCGCCGCCAGGTGGACCGACGTTCTGGTCACCAACTGCACCGACGAGATCGACGAGGGACGCAGGATCAGCATCCGCACCCCCGCGCACGCGCTCGGCGTGCCCCTCGACGTGGAGCGGTTTCACCCGGTCGAGGCCGAGGAGCGTCGTCGCCACCGGCAGGCGCTCGGTCTCGGCGACGCCAGGACGCTGCTGTGCCTGGGCCGGCTGGCCCGCCAGAAGGGCCAGGACCTGCTGGTCGCGGCGTGGGAGGCCGCACCGCCGCCGGACACGCAGCTGCTGCTGGTCGGGCCGGGTGACCCCGAACCGCTGCGTCGCCTGGCACCGACCCAGTGGGGGACCACGATCCACTGGCGGGGCGACCAGACCGACGTACGTCCATGCCTGTGGGCAAGCGACCTGCTGGTGCTGCCCTCGCGCTACGAGACCGTGGCCGTGGTCGTGGCCGAGGCGATGGCCTGCGGGACGCCGGTGGTGGCCAACCGGGTCAACGGTGCCGAGATGGCGGTGACCGACGGGCCGCTGCCTGCCGGTGGCGTGGTCGTCGACGCCGGCGACATGGGGGCCCTCCTGGCCGAGAGTCGCCGGCTGCTGGATGATGAGGAGTTGCGTGTCGCGCTGGGTGCGGCCGGCCGGGAGCGGGTCGTCTCGCTGTTCACCCCGCAGCTTGTTGCTGACCGGTTGGACGAGGCGTACGAGCAGGCGATGAGGGAGCAGCGATGACGACGCGGACGGTGCCCACCTTCCTGGTGGCCGGCGCGGGCAGGTCAGGCACCACCGGGCTGGTCGAGGGGCTCCGCACCCACCCGCGAGTCTTCGTCACGAGCCCCAAGGAGCCGCACTACTTCGCCCTGCACGGCCAGCCGGCGGCGTTCAAGGGCCCCGGCGACGCGGCGACCATCAACCGGGTCGCGGTGACAGGGCGCGACGCCTACCTCGACCTGTTCCCCGCCGAGCACGACCACCTGGCTCTGGGAGACGGGTCGGTGTCGACGCTGTACTACGCCGAGCGAGCGGTCGAGGAGATCCGCCGGGTCAACCCGCAGATGCGGCTGGTCGTCATCCTGCGTGACCCGGTGGAGCGGGCCCACTCCAGCTATCTCTACATGCGCGCCCGTGGTTTCGAGCCGTGTGAGGACGTCCTGGATGCCTTGGCCGACGAGCCGAGGAGGAAGCAGGAGAACTGGCACCATCTGTGGCACTACGAGGCGATGAGCCACTACGCCGCCAGCCTGGCGACCTTGCGGGAGGGTCTGGGGCCCGAGCAGGTGGGGGTGTGGTTCCACGACGACCTGGTGGCCGACTACGGCGGCACGGTCAGCAGCGTTCTGCGTTTCCTGGGGCTGCCGCCCGACCCGGGCGAGGGTGTGGGCGTGCCGCGGGTCAACGTGTCCGGGACTCCCCGCCTGCCGCTTGTGCAGCGAGCCATCGTGGCGGCGACGCGCAACGAAGCCCTGCGACGCACCGTCAAGCGGACCACCAGCTTCCGGCTCCGTGAACGGATCCGACGCTCCAGCCTGCGGCCGTCCTCAGTGCCGACCGAGGTCAGCCGGCACTTCGACGGTGTGTTCGACGCCGATCTGCGAGAACTCCAGACACTGGTGCCAGAGACAAGCAAGACTCCGGTCTGGCTCATGAGCGCGGCACCTGCGCGCAACCGCGGGAGCGATGGGAATGGGGCAGGTGAGCAGTGACCTGGTTTGCTCGTGAGATGGCGTGGCGGGCATGAAGGCCGCCACGATCCTGTTGTTCGCGCTGTTGCCGCTGCAGTGGGTCGGTCTCGGTTCGACTCCGCTGGGACAGCTCCGGTTGCACCAGGTGGCTCTTTTCGGGTTCGCGGCATTCGTGCTGACGCACTACCACCTGCGCACGTACGCACCGGTGCTTCGCGTCGCTGCGGTCTTCGTCATCGCCAACCTCTACATGGCTGCGGCGATCGCCGCGGTGCAGTTCTATCAGGGGGGAGCCGCTGGTGCGGCGCTGCAGCAGCTGATGTATCTCGCCGTGTTCGTCGCGGCGGGCGGACTCTTCTACCTGCTCGCCAACGGACACGAGCAACACATCACGCAGAGCCTTCGCCTGACCGGCGCGGTCGTCTGCACGTCGCTGATCATTGGGCTCTCGGTGGCCATGCTGGTCAACGGCGTCAACCCGGCCGGCGTGCTGGGAAGGACCATCGCCGCCGGCGATCCGGAGATCTTCCAGAAGGAGGTCTTCAAGTCTGCGTTCGCAGGGTTCGGGTTGGAGGACGACCGGGTCGCAGGCAACCTGCGTCATGAGATCTTCGGCTTCGTGCTGCTGTCGATGTTGATCTCGACGTGGGCGATGCGGGTGGGCACCCGTCCAGCCCGCCGGCAGGTGGCGATCTATCGGGCTGCGATGATCACCGGCGTTGTGCTGCTCGCGCTGTCGCTGAGCCGCTCGGTGCTCATCGCCGCCGCCGTCTGGCCGCTGCTGGTTATCGTTCGCTCGCTGCGGCGGGCGGAGCTGTCCACCCGGCAGGTCGGCATCCTGTTCGCATCGACAGCAGCGGTTGGCGCGTTGCTGCTGACCGGATTCGGTGCAGTGATCTCCAACCGGTTCCTCACCGACACGACCGGCTACGAGTCTCGCGCCAACCTCTACGGCGAGGCGTTCGGCGCCCTGCCGGACTACTGGCTGCTGGGCGGGTACAGCACTGTCGCCAACAGCTCGCACAACTTCTTGCTGGACACCCTGCTGCGCAACGGCATCTTCGCCTTCCTCCCGGCGCTGGTGATCGTCGCGACCTTGCTGTTCGCCTTCGTGTCTCTATCCTTGAGCCTGCACAGGTTGCCCACCGCCCTGGTGCCGGTCGTCGTTGCGCTGGCGCTCCCCCTGGTGCGTGCCGGTACGTCCGGTGGTGGGCTGATCCCGCCCGTGGAGTGGCTGGCGCTGGGATTCGTCGCGGGAGTGGTCGCGGCGTGGCGGCTGCCTCAACGGGGCGCAACACCCCCAGACCGCGTGCGGGCGCCGGTGGCGGCCAATGTCTGACGTCCGCCGCGCCGAGTCGGGGCGGGGGGCCGTGCCGGACGACACGCAGTCGTGGCGCACGAAGCGACCACGCGGACGCCTTTCCCTCGGTGGCGCGATCGTCTGGTTCACGATCTCGTACGGGGGAGCGATCCTCGGCTACCTGGCGATCAATGCGTTCGCTGCACGCCTGCTGGGCACGGACGGCTTCGGCTACTTCGTCATCGCCGTGACGGTGTCGACGTTGCTCGGACAGCTCGGCCTGATGGGCGTCCATCGCGGCGGTCTGCGGGAGGCCGCGCGGATGGCTCCCGGTGACCCGGAGGTTCTCGAAGGCCTTCGCCACAGTGTGCGCGCGGTGTCGCTGGTCATCCTCCCGGCGACCGCTCTGGCCACCTCAGCCGTCACCTATGTCGTGCTCGACGCCCCCAACGCCTACACGCGCTGGGCCGTTGCCGTGGGGATGGCCGTTCTGGTCTACCTCGGTGGGCAGCAGAAGCTCTGGGCCAACTACCTCCGCGGCTTCGGACAGGTGCGCTTCGCCAGCCTGCTCGAGGGACGCTCGGGGGGGATGCTGACCTCCGCCTGCCAAGGGGCACTGCTCGGCGTGGTGCTGTTGCTGCGCCCGGACTGGGGTTTGCCGGGCGCCCTGGCCGCCCTCGCCGTCGGGTACGCCATCCCCGTCGTCGTGGCATGGGGGCGGGTGCATCGGATCTGGCGCCACGTCGACGCCCGCGGCTCGATCTGGCGCGACCTCGTGGTCGCGGTCCGGCGCTACTGGCGCTTCGCCAGCAACCTGCTCGGCGGCTTCCTCAACAGCACCGTCGAGATCTGGTTGGCGGCGTTCGTTCTTACCGCCGGCCAGGTGTCGCAGTTCAGCGCGGCGCAGCGACTGTCGGTGCTGCTGGTCGTGCCCCTCGTCTCGCTCGGTGTCGTCTTCTCCCCGGTGGTCTCGCGCCTGGTGGATCACGACAACCACCGCCTCGAGCGGCTGCTTCGCACGGGGGCGACGATGGCCATCTGCCTCACGTCGGTGGTCTGGCTGCCGATGCTGGTGGCGCCGTCCTGGTTGCTCGGGCTCGTCTACGGCAGCGACTTCTCGAGCGCGGCGCCCGTTCTGGTGCTGCTGACGCTCGGCACGTTCGCGACCGTCTGGTCGGGCATGGCCGGCACTGCGTTGACGATGTCGCGACACGAGAGTGTCGTGGCGACGGTGCAGTGGACTGCGGTGGTGCTCCGGATCGTCATCGGTGTCGCGGCGGCCATGGCGTTCGGCCCGGTTGGCCTCGGCCTGAGCGCGGCGTCGATCAGCGCGGGACTGTCCCTGGCGCTGTGGCTGCTGACCCGACGGCGGATGGGCCTGTGGACGCACCCAACCCTGCGCCCGAGTCTGCGACTGCTGCGGCAGACCTCCGGCTAGCACGAGCCCCAGATTCAGCACATACCGAGCCATGGAGGCCACGGTTATGCTCTGCGTTGCAGTGGCTATGCTTCCTGCGGCCGAGGGCCACACGGCGGGACGGCCGCGGCGGCGGAGGAGGGGTGTGAGGACAAGCTGATGACACTTCCAGGGTTGTACCTGGTGGGTGCACCCAAGGCCGGGACGACCTCTGTCGCCAGTTGGCTGGCTGAGCATCCGGCCGTCTTCTGGTCGACGCCCAAGGAGCCCTACTACTGGGCGACGGACTATCCCGGGATGCGCGAGCACTACGGCTTCGACTCTCGAGCACGCTACGAACGGCTCTTCTCCTCCTCGGAGGCGCTGGATGCCACGGTGCGCGGCGAGGGCTCCACGACGTATCTCTACTCGAAGGCGGCAGTTCCCGCGATCGTTCAGGAAGTTCCAGACGCGACGTTCGTAGTGTGCCTGCGCAACCCGGTGGACATGATCGTCTCCTACCACCGGACCCAGCTGGTGGCACTCAATGAAGACGAGCCGGACTTCGGGCTGGCTTGGCGTCGGAGCCTGCTCGGTGGCCTCCCGTGGACCCAGCCGCTCGACCCCAAGCTCGTCGACTACCCGCTCGTCGGGCGGTTGGGCGATGCGATGGCTGAGCTGCTGCAGCGGGTGCCACGAGACCGAGTGCACGTGATCTGGTTCGAGGACCTCGTCCATGCTCCTGACCGCACTTGGGATGCCTTGACGCACTTTGTCGGTATCGGCAGCAACCCGAGGCCTGCCTTCGAGGCAAAGAATCCCAGCGAGAAGGCGTTCCGCTTCGGACCGGTGCGAAGGCTGACACATCGTCCGCCGGCTGCGCTCCAGTCACCGATGCGTCGGCTTCGTCAGTGGTCGAGAACGACGTCGATGCCGGGGGTTGCAGTGGCCAAACGGAGTCTGTGGCGGCAGGCGCCACGGCCCCGCGCCAACCCAGAGATCCGCCGTGAGGTGGCGATGCACCTGCGTCCCGACGTCGAGAGACTGTCCGACCTCCTGGACCGCGATTTGGGCCACTGGACCGCCCTGGCCGCGCAGGTGCCGAGAACGGTCGAGTGGTAGGTCAGGAGTCGATCAGGTCAGTGCGTGGCTGCAAACGACTGACCGAGCCAGTCCAGTCCCAGTCGGCGATCCTGGTCGGCAAGCTGCACGCTGACCGCGTGCCCCGCCCTCGCGTCCAGCGCGCGAAGAACTTCGAGCTGCTGGCCGTCGCAGGACGCCATGGCCTCTTCCGTGGTCGGCAGCTGGGCGTCCCGGGTGATCAGGCCCCGTAGTTTGCGGGTGCGGGCAGCGCCGAGCGCGTGGCGCAACCGCGGATAGACAGGGCTCCGCCGCAATCGTCTGGCGGCCCGCCGAGCCGCCTGGCTCCGATACTCGACGACGTTGTTGCGGAGCCGCTCGCCCTGGTGGGTCGCGGACGTCGGGACGGCTAACCCGAGCTGCTCACAGATCATGGCGATCACGGCGTCGGTGTCAGAGGTGATCAACTCGAACGGCACCACCAGCAGACGTCCCTCGCAGACCGCCTTCGTCAGCGCGGGGATCCAGCGTGAGTAGTCGCTGGTGTCGATGTAGTACGGGGAGTCTCGCAAGGCGGCCCCGAAGTCGGACGCCGGCTCGATCTGGAAGTAGTGCCGGCGCAGCAGGTAGTGCGAGATGGCCCGTTGGGTCGGTTGCCGCACCGCGTAGATGACGAACACGTCCGGCACGGCGTCTGTCAGTCGCGACAGTGCATCGGGATACCGCGGGGAGGTGTACGAGGTGCTGGCATCCAGGCGCATGAGCCCGGCGCGCCGGTCCACGTAAAGGCCTTCGTACCACTCGGGTCCACGCTCGAACGCTCGGCTGAAGTAGTTCGACTCCTTGATCTTGCCCGGGTCGATGTCCGGGTGCGTCCCCAGCTGGGCGGCGAGCGACGAGGTGCCGCTGCGAGCGGCGCCGGCCAGCACCAGATCGGGTCCCGCCGAAGACTCAGCCACGGGCACGTCCAATCCAGAGGTCAGAGAGACGGGGAGAAGAACGGTCCATGGTAGTTGCGGGTCGAGCCTCCTGCCGCACGGCAGGTGTTCAGCCGATCTCTAGCACCATCAGATCGCGGCCGACGTCCAGATCGACGCTCTTCTGCGCCGCCTGTGTGCGCACAGGCTCGGCAGCGACCCGAGGGGAGTAGACCGCCGTCGGCCGCGCGAGAGGAAGGCTGACGGTGAGGCGCGACGTCTCGACCTCCAGCGTCCGAGCGTCGGGGAAGGTGGTCGCGACCTGGACGTCGCGCCACAGCAGCAGGTAGTGCCGCCCGTCTCGTTTCTGGACGAGCGCCTGCTGCAGATCGTCGCCGCCGCCGCTGACGCGGAGGTCGAAGGGCTGAGCGGTCCATGCTGCACCGGGGTCGGACATCAGGCCCAGCAACCGTTGGGTCGCGTAGAACTCGGGTTTCTTGCGCCACGTGTCCGGGGTGGCCGCGTCGACCGACTCCTCGGACATCGCGACGAGGCCGAAGTGTGCCTGCCGGTCAGCGGTGGCGTTGATCGTCTCCTGGCTGGTGCGGGTGATGGGATCGGGATCGTCGAGCAGCTCGAACCTGCCGTAGATGCATCCGCGGACGAAGAAGTCGCAGATGCCTCGGATGGCGTAGGTGGCCGCGGCCTCCTCCGACACTGACTTGCCGGCGTTGGTCTGCGGCGAGTTGCTGTAGCCGGTCTCGGTGAAGAACCAGGTGGTCGCGTCGGGAAAGCAGGTCTGCAACGTGTTGAGGTGCGCGTCGATGCCGCGCGACGGGCTGCCGCCCCCGGCGTACAGGTGTGCGTTGCCCCAGTCGCTGACGGCCGACAGGTCGCCGAGCCGGGCAGCGACCTCGGCCGTGACATCGCTCCGCGTGGAGGGACCGGCGATCGGGATGTCCGCCGTAAGCGGTTCGGCCTTGAACTGTCGCCACAGCTCGCTCTGCATCAGCCGGGCGTGCTCGGCCCAGGCCGGATCGGTGCGGCCGTCGATGACCGGGCCCTCGACCTCGTTGCAGCCGCCGAAGGAGTGCACCAGCCGGGACAGGTCCCCGTCCACGAGGGGCAGGTAGTGGTCGATGAACAGCTGCAGGACCGCCTGCGTTGCTGACTCGGCCCGCGGCCACTCCCGCAGCGCCCCCACCGTCGCATGCCAGCGGATGCCACGGTCGATCAGCATGGGCATGGCGTAGCGCTGGCTGCGCGCCCCCCGCGACGACCCGGTCACGGCGCGCTCGCGGATCGTGCGGACGCCGAGCTCGTCGATGAGGTCGATCACGGCATCGGTGTAGCGGTAGACCCGCGAGGCGTAGAAGGTCTTGGTGTTGATGGCGTAGGCCTGGCACACCTCGTCTGACCACCGGGCCGCCATCCCGCCGGCCGTCGCTTGAGGAAGTGTCCGGCTGGTGACTGGAGCAGGGCGACGTGTGCCCCCCGAGTCGGAGGTCGTACATGCGCCAAGTGCCGCCAGGGCGGGCAGGGTCAGGAACTGGCGGCGGGAGAAGCCGGTCGGTTGCCCCCCTGCGCGGTGCGGTTGCAAGCACTCAACCCTAGCCCGGCGATCTCGGCGCCGAGGAGTTTCCCTGATAACGTGCTCGGTGTCCGGTTTGGGCCCTATGCTGCTGCCGTCTGTCCGGGGCACGCCGCGATGCTCCGACTCGTCGCTAACAAGGGGATCACCGCCATGATCAAAGTCCTTCGCCTGAGCTGCCTCGCCCTGGCCACCGTTGCGCTCGCCTGGGTGCCCAGCATGTCGACCGCCGCGCTGTCGCAGCCCGACGTCGTGAGCGTCAACCCGGTGGACTACACACCGCAACTGGTGCGGGCCGACAACGAGCCCAAGCCCCGGGTCGACGCCATGGCGCAGCGGGGCTCGACGCTCTACGCCGGCGGTCTGTTCTCACGGGCCGAGTCGGCGGATGGGCGACAGACCTATCCCCGCCGCAACCTGATGGCGTTCAACGCCACCACCGGGGCCATGAGCAGTGGCTTTGCGCCGAACGTCGACGGCAACGTGTTCGCTGTCGAGGCCACTGCCGACGCCGTCTACATCGGGGGCAGCTTCGCGTCGGTCGACGGCACCTCCCGGCCGGCAATCGCCAAGCTCGACCCGGTGACCGGAGCGCTGGACACCCGGTTCGCCCCGCCGTTCAAGGGGGGCCGTATCAACGAGATCAAGCTGGTCAACGGCCGGCTGATCGTGGGCGGCACCCCCGGCCGCAAGCTGATGGCGCTCGACCCCGCGACGGGACGCAACACCGGCTACATCAACCTGCCCATCCGCGACAAGATCCCGAACGCCTGGGGCGGGGTGGCCGTCTACCAGTTCGCTGTCAACCCGGCCGGGACCCAGCTGATCGCCACCGGGAACTTCCAGACCGTCGACGGCAAGTCGCGCACCCGCTTCTTCATGGTCGATCTCGGGACGGGTGCAGCCACCCTGAACCCGTGGTACTATGACGCCTTCGCCAAGCCCTGCACCTCCACCCACCCGCGCCGGATCGCCTATCTGCAGGGTGTGGACTACGCACCGAACGGCTCGTACTTCGTCGTCACCGCCACGGGGCAGATCCCGAAGTCCGGGGACGTCGGGGTGACCGTCTGCGACGGTGCTGCCCGCTTCGAGGTGGCCAACGACACCAAGCCGACGTGGATCAACTACACCGGAGGCGACAGCGTGTGGTCGGCTGCTGCGACCGGCTCCGCGGTCTATGTGCAGGGGCACTTCCAGTGGCTCGACAACCCGAACGGGTACGCCAGCCAGTGTCCGACCGGCGAGACCTGCGCTTCACGTCGAGGGGTCGGTGCCATCAACCCGGTCTCGGGCAAGGCACTATCGTGGAACGCCAACAAGCCCGCCCAGATCGGCGGCAAGGACTTCTTGGCGACCACCGACGGGCTGTGGATCGGCTCGGACAGCATCCGCATCCATGGTGAGCCGCATCGGGGGATAGGCCTGATGCCGCTGCAGTGACAGCAGCCGCCTGACTCATACTGGGACGCTGACCGACTGCGTCGCGTGGCGGTAGCGTCCTGGGGAAGAAGGCACATGCGGATCTTGCAGCTGCACAACCACCACCAGAGCCTTGGTGGTGCGATGGAGGTTCTTGCGCACGAGGCCCTGCTGCTCGACGAGGGCGGGCACGAGGTGCAGACCTATGCGCTTCCGGCGACCCACGAGCTGGGTCTGGGTGCGGTGCGTGCTGGCCTCAAAGCGGTGTGGAACGTCGAGGCGTGTCGGGAGGTCGAGTCCCAGATCCGCAACTTCCGGCCGGATGTCGTGCACGTGCACACGCCGTTCCCGCTGCTGTCGCCGGCCGTCTTTCGAGTCGCCAAGAAGCTCGGAGTTCCGACCGTCACCACGCTGCACAGCTATCGGTATTCCTGCATCGCTGGCACCTGTCACCGCGACGGCCACGTCTGCGAGGACTGTGTCGGCACCCGCCTGAAGCTGCCTGGTCTGCGGCACCGCTGCTATCACGACAGCACCGGTGCCAGTGCAGCACTGACCATCAGCCTTGCCGTGCATCGCGGCCTCGGGACCTTTCACGACGCTGTCGACCGCTTCCTGACCCTGACCAGCTTCTCGCGGGACCTGCTCATTCGGGACGGCATCCCAGGAGACAAGGTGGTGGTCAAGCCCAACTCGGTGCCGGACCCCGGTCTCGCGCAGGATCGCAGCCCCCAGGAGCGCTACGTGACGTTCGCGGGACGCCTGATGGACATCAAGGGTGTGCAGACCCTGCTCGACGCATGGGACCGCACCGATCATGGCGACCTGCGGTTGCGGGTCGCGGGCGACGGACCGCTGCGCTCCATGGTGGAGGAGCGAGGCCGAAAGGATCCGTCGCTGTCCTATCTCGGCTGGGTCGGCGAAGCCGAGGTCTTCGACCTGATGTCCGGAGCCGAAGCCGTGCTGGTGCCCTCAGAGTGGTACGAGGGCTTGCCGTTGGTGATCCTTCGCAGCCTGGCGGTGGGGACGCCGGTCATCGTGTCCGATCTTGAGAACATCAGCGCCGAGGTGCTGGCAGACGACGCCGGAGAGGCCTTCGCGGTCGGAGACGCGGACGCTCTCGCTCGGATGCTGACGGCGGTCGCACGCGACCCGCACACCTGGCAGACCCGTCGGACGAGAGCTCGCGCGTCCTATGACGAGCGCTACTCACCCGCTGCAGATCTCCGAAAGCTGGAGGCGGTCTATGCCAGCGTGTGCAGCGTCCCGGCCGGATAGGGGTGAGTCCGGCGGCAATCGGTCACTGTGGGTCGCGGGTGTGAGCAACCTCCAGCAGGTGTGGGTACCAGCGCGCACTCCAGCCGCCGCCACCAACCGCGAGTCGCATCCGCCGGACGCAGGCGTCCAAGAGGTACAGCGACCCCACAAGTCGCTGCGCAGAGGCGGGGACACCGAAATCGATCAGGCGTGGCGACGCGGCGTCGAGAGCCGTCACCGCGGCCTGCATGCCGTGCCTGACGAGTGCCCCGTGGAAGTGCCAGTGCAGGAAGTCGAAACCGATCGGAGCGTCGGGATGACTGTGCTCCCAGTCCCAGGCCACCAGGTCTGAGCCGGACCGGCCGAGGTTGTCCGGGATCCAGTCACCGTGCATGCGGCCGAAGCTGAGCGGCGTGCTGCGATTCTCGAGCCGGTCGAGCCATGCCCCCAGGGCGCGTGCGACATCGTTGGAGGGGCCGACCCCGTCGATGTCGGCCCTGAGCCGACCGGCGTAGCTCGACGAGGCGAGTGGTGTGCGCGACACCAGGCCGGACGCTGAGATCGTCAGCAAGGCGTCGATCGTTGCCTGCGCGCCGGCCGTCCACCGGCGCAGGCCGCTCGGCAGTGGGCTGCTGACTGCGTACGCCGCGCTTCCCCAGTCCCCCCCGTGCAGCAGCTCGGGGACGGTCACTGACTTGAGCTGACCGCTGAGCTCAGCCATGGCTCCCGCCTCGGTGCGGACCAGATGCCTCGTCGCCTCCGTGGTGCCCAGCTTGGCAAAGCCCACGGGAAGCCCGGCGCTGTCGAAGAGCTCGAGTGTGGGCTTGACGTTGGGGTTGATCTTGCGAATGGCAGTGAAGGCCTGCACCGATGGTGCATTGAGCAATGCGGCAAGATGTCGGATGAAGAGAACCTCGGGCCACCGTTCTCGAGGAAAGCGGCTGTCAACGCTGACCGTCAGGCGGTTCGCGAACAGCAGGTCGGCCGTGCCGCTGGCGTAGCTGCGTCCCAGCATCCCTCGCAGGGCGCGCGAGACCGGCGCCCGGGTTGCGTTGTACGTGCGAAACGAGGCGCTCGACGTGCGCCTCGAGCCCAGTGGCACGAGAAATCGTGCCGCCCTCGCGTGCGGCACGACCGCGTACTGCTCCGCGACGACGTGGCCTTCCGGGGGGGCTCCCAGGGTGACACTCACTGGCGACTCGCCGACGAGGTCTGGCTGCCAGATGCGGTGGATGTAGGCCTGCAGCCGAGGGTCCACCTGCTCGGCTGTCAGCAGTCCCAGTGACAAATCCATGGCCCCCTACTGATTGCCCACTCTTCACGCCCCGTTAACGCGCAACTCTAAGCGAGGTGGACGTCGGTGCTGTAGTTTCCCGCAATCCTAACGGGAGACGGGTCAACCGATCTCGACGATTTTGAGGTCCCCGCCCAGCTGGAGACTGAAGTGCCGCCTGGCCGCGTGGTGTCCGAGCGGTTGCCCCGACATGCTCGGACTCCAGAAGCGCACGGGCCTGGCCGTCTTGAGGCGCACCGTGATCGGCACCGGGTCGACCCTGATCGGGGTGGCCCTGGGAAACAGCTTGCTGACGTTCACGTCCCGCCACAGCGCCAGGTAGTGCCGGCCGTCTCGCTTCTGCAGCAGCGTGTGCTGGAGGTCGCGACCTCCTCCGCTGATCGACAGGGTCAGGGGCCGCGGAGTGAACGCCGGACCCTGGTCGCTCAGCAGGCGGAAGAGTCGCCGCATGGCGTGGAACTCCGGCTTCTTGCGCCAGGTGTCCGGAGTGGCCGCCCGTACGGAGTTCTTGGTCATGGCAACCAGCCCGAAGTGCGCCTGGATGTCCGCCGTCCGGTTGATCGTCCGCTGGTTGTGGCGGTCGATCCGGTCGGGGTCGTCGAGCAGCTCGAAGCGGCCAAACATCGCGTGGCGCTTTAGGTAGTCGAACACCCCGCGCACCGCGTACACCGCGGCGACGGACTCCGGCACCGTGCGGTTGCGGTTGGACTGCGGGGAGTTGTTCCACCCGGACTCGGTGAAGATGTACGGCCGGATCCCCGGGAAGCACGGCTGCAGGATGTTCTTCTGGTGGCCGATCCCGCGCGAGGGGCTGCCGCCCGCGTTGTACATGTGCGCGTTCCCCAGGTCCGACCACCGGCTCAGGTTGCCGAGCCGCCTCGCCTTGCGCTTGGTGACGTCGGTCCGTGTGGACGGTCCGGCGATCGGGATCTGGCGGGTGTAACGGTTGGACTTCGCCTGCTCCCACAGTGCCTTCTGCATCTTGCGCGCGTGCCGGGCCCAGTGCGGGTCCGGCCCACCGTGCGGTCGGGGTCCCTCGATCTCGTTGCACCCGCCGAACGAGTGCATGAGCTCGGTCAGGTCGCCGTGCATGCGGGGGGCGTACCTGCTGCTCAGGAAGTCCATCACCTGCTTGTTCGTCCGTTGCGGGTGGCGCCAGTCGCTGAGCGTGCCCACCGTCCCGTGCCACTTGATCCCGTGGCGGGCAAGTCGCGGCATGGCCCGCAGCTGGTTCTGGGTGCCGGCCGACCCTCCGGTGGTGATGCGCTCGCGGATGACGCGGACACCCAGCTCGCGCAGCAGGTCGACCACCGCGTCGGTGTGGCCGTAGACGGCGTCTGCGTAGAAGATCTTGGTGTTGATCAGATAGTTGGCCACGACGTCGTCCGCGCGTCGGGCCTGCATCGGCGCCAGCCGCGCGGCGGCGAGCGGGGCGGACAGGTCCGGCGCCGCCACGGCACCGGCGGCCGCCTGGGGCAGGCCGGCACCGGCGACACCCGCGGCGCCGACGCCGACAGCGGACAGGAACTCGCGACGTCTCATGAAACCCCTCGACACGACCACACGCGGACAGGCGGTGGCGACCGGAATGCACCAGCACGGAGTTCTGGTGACAGGTAGTCACAATGTCGTCACTGTAGGTTGTTGGTCGACATGCGGCGGGACAATCACCTGAACAGACGAGACACGTCGGCCGAGTGCCCGAGCATGCCGCCGCCCGCTCGGGCTAGACGTGCCCGGCCTCAGTCGGGGTAGGTGCGCTCCCAGCCGAGGTCACGGCCGAGGAGGTCGTACAGCGTGGCGTTGTGCGGCCGGTAGTAGGCGGCCAGGCGCGCAGTGGTCTCGGCGGTGATCGGTGGCGGGGTGCGGCTGTTGTACGGAGCGAGCCGCACCTCGCCGCGGACCGGCAGCCGCAGGAAGTCCTGCACCGTGTCGAACGTTGCGGCGGGCTCGCGGAACAGGTCCTCGGCCCGCAGGACCAGCAGCCGCTCCGCCGGCACCTGCTGCACCCAGGGGCGAAGGTGCTCGGCGTAGCGCCCCCGTGCCAGGTAGGTGTGATGGTCGTGCTGCGCCGAGTAGTACCGCGGGTCGGCCACCAACCGTTCCTCGTCGACCTCGTCCAGGCGGCGTGGCTCGGCGTCGATCGCCTGCTCGAACGTCTGCAGGTGCTCGCTGCCGAAAGCCCTGCGGTCCCAGTAGTTGGAGTACGCCCGGGTGACGGGGTCGCGCAGCAACACGATGATCCGAGCATGCGGGAGGTCCTGTGCGACCCGCCCGGCCACGGCCGGGTGGAACATGTAGTAGGGGCTCGCCTCCCCCACCACCGAGATGCCTCCGACTCGGTGCTCCAGCCGGTGTCGCGCCACTCTTGTCGGGAAGTGCGAGGCATACCACCGCGGTCCACGCCAATAGTTGATGTCGAAGTAGTGCGGGCTTTTGACTCGCTGGGCCGCAGGAAATCCCCGCGCCACCGCCGGATGGTGCAGCAGCCAGTTCATCAGCGAGGAGGTGCCGGCCTTCTTTGCCCCGATGATCAAGAAGTCCGGCAGCAGCCGGTGCGACGCGGTCGCGACACCGTAGCCACGCGCTCCGGAGCGCAGCAGGTGCCGGGCCGGCACGGGTGTCGAACCGCGCAGGCGTCGCAGCGCACGGGGCAGCTCGATGCCACGCACCGGCGCGGTGGGCTCCCCCATGGCCTCCCCCTGCAGTCTTGTGCGAACTACCGCGAACCGTACCCCCGCGAGCGGCCGTGACCGTCCTCGACGGCGTTGAGGACGACCCCGGCCGTGCTCCCGCCCACCCGGTCGATGCGCTGCAGGGTCTCGGTGAGGTCGCTTCCGCGGGACATCTTGCTGCGGGCGACGAGCACGACGAGGTCGCAGACCCGGGCGAGCTCGAGCGCGTCTGCCACCCGCAGGACCGCGGCACTGTCCACGACGACGAGGTCGGCCTCGCTGCGCAGCTCGGTCAGCAGCCGGGGCAGCTGAGGTGAGGTCAGCAGGTCCGCCGGGCTGTCCTGCACGTCGCCGGCGGGCAGCACCAGCAGCTGGTCGTGCCCCACGTCGACCAGGGCTTCGTGGACGGTGCAGCTGCTGCGCAGCACGTCGGCCAGTCCGCGTCCGGTGGGCACGTCGAACAGCTCCTGCACGTGCGGGCGGCGCAGGTTGGCGTCGACGAGCACGACCCGCAGGTTTGCCGCCGCCGCGACCACAGCCAGGTTGACCGCCGTGGCCGTCTTGCCCTCGCTGGCGGCGGCAGAGGTGACCAGGACGGTCCGTCCGGGATCGCGACGAGCGGCGTCGCCCTGGCGGCGCACGCCGAGCAGGAAGCGGACGTTGGCGCCGAGCTCCCGGTAGGCCTCGCTGGCCGGGGCGCGAGGCGACGAGCTGGTGATCGGCCCCGAAGCCTGCGATCGCCCCCACTGTGGGATGTGGCCGAGCACCGGCCGGCCGCCCATCCGGTCGACGACCTGCCCGTCGTCGCGCACCGAGTCGTCGAAGTAGTCGCGCAGATAGGCGAGCCCGATCCCGATCAACAGACCCAGCGCTCCAGCCAGCGCCACGATCCGTACGGGTTGTGGTGACGTCGCCGCGGCCGGCGTGACCGCCGGGGTGACGACCTGGGCCTGGTCACCCTCGACCCCTGCCTCGCGAAGGGCAGCCGCCCGGGCGTCGATCAGCAGCGTCCGCTCGGCCAGGAGCTTGCGGCGATCGGACCGCAGCGTCACCAAACGGTCGTCCTCGGCCGTCAGATCGATCTTGTTGTTCAGCCGGGCGATCTTCTGGTCGAGGGTATTGATGCGCTTGTCGAGGGTGTCGACCCGGTTCGCGGTGTCGACGTCGGTCGAGTCGATGTAGGCCTGCGCCATCGTGTTGGCAACGTCTGCCGACTCCTCGGCGTCGTCGCGGCTGGCCGTGATGACCAGCACCGCCGCTCCTTCGGGGTCCGGCTCGACGGTGACCGTGTCGAGCAGGTCTTGCGTGCTCTCGTCCAGGCTCAGGGTGTCGATCACCTCTCCGGCGAACAGGACCACGGTGCGCGCCTGGGTGGCCACGTCTTCGGCGGTGGGGGAGTCAGTGCCCGAGGCCGGCGGCAGCAGCACCTCGGTCTCGGCCTCGTACATCGGGGTGGCCAGGAAGGAGATCAGCAGGCCCAGCCCGATCGCGAGCACAAGGGTGGCGGCCACCACGCGCCAACGGCGGCGTAGCACTCCCACCTGGTCGCGCAGCTGAATGGCGTCGTCGCTCACGGAGCCTCTCCCATGCGGGTCGTCATCGTGCGTGTTCGGCGACCCTCGGTGTCCAGGCCGGTGCAGCGTCACACGATAACGGCCTCGCGCAGCCGGCGAGAACGCTTGCGCGAACTCCCCCCGGGAGCGGCCACCGCGGTGGCCTGCGGAATCCTACGGTCATGCACCCGCTCCCCGAACCCCCGCACGCGGTCAACACCGACGACCACGCCTTGGCGTCGTGGCTGGCGACCGTTGCCGGCGCCCGGCTGGAAGGGGTAAGGCAGGAGGGGCTTGAGGGCCGCGAGCTGAAGGACGCCGGTGACCGGAGCAGCCACGAGCTGTTGATGGAGCTGCTC
This sequence comes from Propionibacteriales bacterium, assembly GCA_038233135.1. Taxonomy (GTDB): domain Bacteria; phylum Actinomycetota; class Actinomycetes; order Propionibacteriales; family Nocardioidaceae; genus JACCVL01. The sequence continues at coordinate 875 of JBBSMN010000011.1, read as the reverse complement.
GCGCAGCACCGGCCGGGTGACGCGGTGCTGTCCGAGGAGGGCAAGGACGATCCCGTACGGCTGCAGTCGAGCCGCGTGTGGATCGTCGACCCGCTCGACGGCACCAGGGAGTTCTCCGAGCCGCCGCGCGACGACTGGGCGGTCCACGTCGCGCTGTGGGAGGACGGCGAGCTGGCCGCCGGGGCGGTGGCACAGCCTGGCCTCGGCACCACCTTCGACACCGGGACGCCGCCGACCGTGCCGGTGACATCCGCGGCGAGACCGCGGATCGCAGTGAGCCGCACCAGGCCACCCGAGTTCGTCGCTGGTCTGGCCGAGCGGCTCGGTGCCGACCTGGTGCCGATGGGCTCGGCGGGAGCCAAGGTGATCTCGGTGGTCCGTGACGTGACAGATGCCTACGTGCACGCCGGTGGCCAGTACGAGTGGGACTCCGCCGCACCGGTTGCCGTCGCCCGCGCCGCTGGGCTGTTCACGAGCCGCATCGACGGCTCGCCGCTGGTCTACACCCGCCCCGACCCGTTGCTGCCCGACCTGATCGTGTGCCGCCCGGAGCTGGCCGAGGCCATCGTGGCGTTCACCCGCGGGCTCGACGGCTGAGGCACCCGCGTGGACACGCGTGGCCCTGGCTCGTCGTAGTCTTGAGGCGACCCCCCGTCAGTTCCGTCGGGGGTCTGTGATGCGTGGAGGGGTCGCCGACGATGCAGCTGGCCGGCCTGCTGGACCTGGTCGCCAGCGAGCCCGCTCTGGCGGCCGCGCTCGACCAGGCTCGAGCAGGCGCAGCGGGCGGTCAGCCGGTCCTTGACCTGACCGGCCCGCCGGCGATGCGGCCGTTCCTCGTCGCCGGGCTGGTGGCCCGCGCCGCGCGTTCCGTCCTC
>JBBSMN010000010.1:0-27167 GCA_038233135.1 Propionibacteriales bacterium | reverse complement strand
CTCAAGGGTGCGCACTTCATCGAGCTGGCCAACCAGCGCGGCGTGCCGCTGGTGTTCCTGCAGAACATCACCGGCTTCATGGTCGGCCGGGAGTACGAGAACCGCGGCATCGCCAAGGACGGCGCCAAGCTGGTCACCGCGGTCGCGTGCTCGGTGGTGCCGAAGTTCACGGTGGTCATCGGCGGCTCGTTCGGCGCCGGCAACTACGGCATGTGCGGGCGGGCGTACGACCCGCGGTTCCTGTGGTCGTGGCCGAACGCCCGCCTCTCGGTGATGGGTGGCGAGCAGGCCGCCGCGGTTCTGGCCACCGTGCGCCGCGACGCGCTCGCCGCCGCCGGCGACGAGTGGTCGGCCGCCGACGAGGAGGCGTTCAAGGCGCCGATCCGCGAGCAGTACGAGCACCAGGGCTCGCCGTGGTACGCCACCGCACGGCTGTGGGACGACGGCGTCATCGACCCGGTCGACACCCGCCGGGTGCTGGGGCTCGGCCTCGCGGCCGCCGCGAACGCACCGGTCCCGGCACCGTCGTACGGCGTCTTCCGGATGTGAGCGGCGCACCTGATGCGCGACCGTCTGACATCATCGCGCTTGTCGGTGCGGTCCGGCAGCATGGCAGATCGGGTCGGGACGCCGGTCAGGAACAGCCAGAAGAACGAGTGTGGTGACGGTGGATGACTGTCGAACAGGACCGGAGCGACGGTGTGGACAGGTTCAGTGACCCCCTGTACACCGCCTCGGAGGCCGCGAGGTACTTGGGTCTGCCGTCGACGACGTTCGCGCGCTGGGCGTACGGCTACGCGGTGCAGCATGACGCCCGCCCGGACACCGTGGCCGGACCGGTGGTCACGTCGCTCCCGGCCCAGGCGGTGCGCGGCCGGACCATCCCATTCGTCGGACTTGCGGAGGGCTACACGCTGGCAGCAATCCGGTCGAGCGGTGTTTCGTTGCAGCGTGTGCGGCCCGCATTGTCTCGCCTGCACGAGGAGATGGGCATCGCTCACGCACTGGCGTCGCGCCGCCTCTTCACCGACGGCGTCGAGGTGCTGTTCGACTACGCAGCTCGGACGACAGCGCCGTCCGTCGAAGCCGCAACGCACGAGCTGGTGGTGGTGCGCAATGGTCAGCGGGTGCTGAATGACGTCGTCGAGTCATACCTTCGGCGCGTCGAGTTTGGGCCTGATGGCTACGCTGAGGTGCTCCCGCTGCCCGGCTACACGGCTGCCGAGCTGGTCGCTGATCCGGGGCGAGGCTTCGGTCACCCGGTCTTCGTTCGCGGTGGCGCGCGGCTGGAAGATGTGCTCGCCATGTTCTACGGAGGGGAATCGCTCACCGTGGTCGCGGAGGAGTTCGGAGTTCCGATGAACCAACTTGAGGACGCCCTTCGCATCGCGGCGAGCACCGCGGCCTGAGCAGCTCACACAGAGTGACCAAGTCACCGGAGTTCTTCGTTGACCGGAGCCTCGGCCGGCTACGTGTTCCGGGCCTTTTGCGCAACGCAGGCTGGAGCCTTCGGACCCTCGCGGAGGTCTACGGCGTCCCCGCCGATGAGAAGGTTCACGACGAAGAGTGGCTGCACCGGGCCGGGGTGCACGACTGGGTCGTCCTCATGAAGGATGACCGGATCCGATACCGAGAGGTCGAGCGTCGTGCACTCACCGCTGGCAATGTCCGCTCGTTCTGCCTGGCTGGCGGCAACCTCAGCGCTGAACGCATGGCCGAGTGCCTGATGGTCCGCGAAGCGGCGATCTGGGAGGCATGCTTGCAGCCAGGCCCGTTCCTCTATGTCGTCTCGACGAGGACGATTCGGAGAGCCGATGTCTAGGCACTTGCACGCCCGACCATTCTCGACCGTGCTCGTCGCCAACCGCGGCGAGATCGCCGTCCGCGTGATCCGCGCTGCCCGCGAGCAGGGGCTGCGCTCGGTCGCGGTCTACTCCGACGCCGACGCGAACGCGCTGCACGTGGAGCAGGCCGACACCGCGGTGCGGATCGGCCCCACCCCAGCGGTGCAGTCCTACCTGTCGGTCGACGCGCTGCTGCGGGCGGCGGCTGAGACCGGGGCTGCGGCGGTGCACCCCGGCTACGGCTTCCTGTCCGAGCGGGCCGACTTCGCCCGTGCGGTGACCGACGCGGGGCTGGTGTTGGTCGGTCCGCCCGCCGACGTCATCGAGCAGATGGGCCGCAAGGACCGTGCCCGTACGGTCGCCATCGCCGCCGGCGTACCCGTCGTCCCCGCCCACCCCTTCCCAAACTTGTCACCGTCAGGATGCGTTCTAACGCATCCTGACAGTGACAAGTCGGTGGTGGCGGGCGGCGAGTTGACGTACCCGGTGCTGGTGAAGGCGGCGGCGGGCGGTGGCGGCAAGGGCATGCGCGTCGTGCGGGATCCCGCCGGCCTGGCCGCGGCGATCGACGCGGCCCGGCGCGAGGCGCAGCATGCATTCGGAGACGACACGCTGCTGCTCGAACGCTTCGTCGAGGGCGGCCGGCATGTCGAGGTGCAGGTCATGGCCGACACCCACGGCACCGTGCTGCACCTCGGTGAGCGCGACTGCTCGGTGCAGCGGCGGCACCAGAAGGTGCTCGAGGAATCACCGGCGCCGACCATCTCGGACGGTCTGCGCGAGCAGCTGTGCAGCGCCGCCACCGCGTTGGCCCGCGAGGTGGGCTACGTCGGCGCCGGGACGGTGGAGTTCCTCGTCGCGGGCGAGGAGTTCTTCTTCCTGGAGATGAACACCCGCCTGCAGGTCGAGCACCCGATCACCGAGGCGGTCACCAGCCTCGACCTGGTGCGGCTGCAGCTGCAGGTCGCCGCGGGTGAGCCGCTGCCGCTGACCCAGGCGGACGTCGGCGTGACCGGGCACGCGATCGAGGCCCGCGTCTATGCCGAGGACCCGTACGCCGGCTTCCTTCCCCAGGCGGGCCGGGCTCGCCGGGCCGACTGGCCGGTCGAACACGCCCGGGTCGACGCGGCGCTGCGCGCCGGTGACGAGGTGTCCACCGCGTACGACCCGATGCTTGGGAAGGTCATCGTGCACGCGCCAACGCGGGCTGGGGCGGTGACGGCCCTTGTCGTGGCGCTGGACCGCACCGTCGTCACCGGCGTCACGACCAACGTCGGCTTCGTCCGCGCGCTGGTGGCCGGGCCGGAGTTCGCGGCCGCCGAGATCCACACCAGCTGGCTGGACAGCGACCAGGCCGCCGCCGCGTACCTGCGGCGTCCCGAGGTGCCGGCCACCGTCTGGGCGCAGACCGCCCGGCGTCTGCTCGGGCAGCGACCGGCCGCCGACCGCGACCACCCCTTTGGTGTCGGCGACGGTTGGCGGCCCGCGTCCGACCCGGCGCCGGTCAGGGTGCTGCTGCGGGCCGGTGGGCAGACCCGCTTCGTCGCCGGCGCGCTTGCCGACGACGACGCCGTCAGCGTGCTCGTCGAGGCGGGGGCTGTGGAGGCCGTCCACCAGGGCCGGGTCTTCGTGCTGGAGCGACCGGACGCGCTCGGTGCCGCGGGACAGCAGCAGGCGTCCACCGACCGCGACGTCACCGCCCCGATGCCCGGCACCGTGCTCGCCGTGCACGTCGCGGTGGGTGACCGGGTCGCGGCCGGGGCTGCACTCGGTGTGCTGGAGGCGATGAAGATGGAGCTCACACTCACGGCACCCTTCGCCGGCACGATGATGGGCGTCGGGACGGCTGCGGGTGACCAGGTGCCGATCGGTCAGGTGCTGTTCACCGTCGACCCGGGGGAGGCGTGATGCGCACCCCGCAAGTGGTGCGCGACCCGTCGCTGCCCGAGGCGGTGACGATCTGGGAGGTCGGTCCGCGCGACGGGCTGCAGAACGAGTCCGCCATCGTGCCGGTCGAGGTGAAGGCCGAGCTGGTGGCCCGGCTGGTCGCCGCCGGGCTGCCCGTTGTCGAGGCGACGAGCTTCGTGCACCCGAGGTGGGTGCCCCAGCTGGCCGACGCGGCCGAGCTGTGCGACCGGCTGGCCGCCGACGGACTGCTCGCCGGCCCGACACCGCTGCCCGTGCTGGTGCCCAACGAGCGCGGCCTCGACCGGGCACTGGCGGTGGGAGTCAGCCACGTGGCGGTCTTCCTCAGCGCCACCGAGACCTTCGCCCGCCGCAACCTCAACCGCGGCCTCGACGAGCAGTACGTCATGGCCGACCCGGTCGTGACCCGGGCGAAAGCCGCCGGGCTGCACGTGCGGGCGTACCTGTCGATGTGCTTCGGCGACCCCTGGGAGGGCGACGTCCCCGTCGAGCAGGTGGTTGCGGCCGGCGGCCGACTGCTGGCGATGGGTGCCGACCAGCTGAGCCTCGGCGACACCATCGGCGTCGCGACCGTCGGCCACGTCACCGCGCTGCTGGGCGCGTTCGCCGAGGCCGGCACCGCATCCGACCGACTGGCGATGCACTTCCACGACACCTACGGCCAGGCGCTGGCCAACACGGTCGCGGCGATGCGCGCCGGGATCACGACGTTCGACGCCAGCGCCGGCGGCCTCGGCGGCTGCCCGTACGCCCAAAGCGCCACCGGCAACCTGGCCACCGAGGACCTGGTGTGGCTGCTCGACGGTCTCGGCGTGCGTACGGGCGTCGACCTGGGCGCCCTGGTGGCGACCAGCAGCTGGCTGGCCGGTCACCTCGGGCGGCCCAGCCCGTCGCGGGTCGTGCGCGCGCTCGCGGACTAACCTCCACGCCCATGGGTGAGCTGCAGCACGTCTACGTGCACATCGGCCCGCCCAAGTCCGGTACCACCTTCTTGCAGAACGTGCTCTTCGCGAACAAGTCGGCGCTCGCTGCTGCCGGCGTAGCGCTGCCAGGAAAGGACTGGCCGGCCCACCGCCGCGCCTGCGTGCGGCTGATGCAGCGGAGCGTTGAGGTGTCTCCGGCCTTAGCGGCCGGCGACGCGCCGCGGGACGACCCCTGGGACCGGCTGGTGGCCCAAGCTAGGCGGTCGGGGGCGCACTTCGCTGTGCTGTCGGCCGAGCAGCTGGCCTCAGCCGAGCCGCAATCGATTGGGGCGCTGGTGAGCTCCTTCGCCCCCGCCGAGGTGCACGTGATCTACACCGCCCGCGACCTAGCGGCCGTAGTGCCAGCTGACTGGGCTACCTGCCTGCGCAACCGCATGGTCCCCACGTGGCAGGAATTTTGCAGGGAGCTGCAGGGCCGGGCTGGACCGCAGTCACTCGACGGGCCCTTCTGGCACTATCAGGACCCCGCCACAGTGCTGCCCCGATGGCTGCGGCACGTGCGGCCGGAGCGGGTGCATGTGGTCACGGTGCCGAGGTCGGGGTCCGACCCCGGGCTGCTGTGGGGCCGATTCTGCGCGGTGGTCGGGCTGGACCCCGCGCAGTACAGCCTCGACGTGCCGCGCAGCAACGCATCGCTCGGCGGGGTTGAGGCTGAGGTGCTGGGCCGGCTGACGGCTCGGGTCGCCGACCGGCTGTCTGTGCCGCTCTACACCGACTTGGTGAAGTTCTTCGTCGCCCGTGAGGTGCTGGAGCGGCGCGAGCAGTCGTTCCGGCTGGTACTGCCGGAGGCCGACCACGCCTGGCTGGACCCGCGCGCTGAGCAGGCCATCGCCTACCTGCGGAGCGGCGGTTTCGCGGTCGAGGGGGATCTGGCTGAGCTGACCCCCATGCACCACGCTGACGAGCGCGCCCCCGACGACGTCGACGAGGCCGAGGTGGCCGCGCTGCTCGACGAGCTGCTGGCTGCTGCCGTGCTGGAGATGGCCCGGCGCCAAGGCGACACCCGCTGGAAGGGACCCCGCTCGGTGGACGTGGCCGACGCCGGTGACTGATCAGCACCGGCACCTCACCCGTACGACAGACTGGCCCTCATGGCGTACGACGAGGAGCTCGCGACGCGGGTGCGGTTCGTGCTGCAGCCTGAGCCCGGCCTGAGCGAGCGGCGGATGTTTGGTGGGCTCGCGTTCCTGATCGACGGCAACATGGCGGTGAGCGCCAGCAGCAAGGGTGGCCTGATGGTGCGCGTCGATCCGAGCCACACCGAGTCGCTCATCGATGAGCCGGACGTGCGCCGCTTCGAGATGCGCGGCCGGGAGATGGACGGCTGGCTGCACCTGGCCGCAGAGGCGATCGAGACCGACGATGAGCTGCAGCACTGGGTGAGCCGCGGCCTCGCCCACGCCCGATCGCTGCCGGCCAAGTAGCAGCGGCGCCTTCTCCTTCAGCCCGCGTTGCGCCCCCGCGCCCGCAGCTCGCGCTCGGCGTACTTCCCGACCTTGCGGGTCGACCATCCGTCGCCGACCGCGCCGATGCCGCCGCGGAGCCGGGGGATGCGGCGGCCGACGGTGGGGGCCAGGCGCCGCCCACCGACCCTCGCGATGAGCTCGACGGCGACCTGCTGGCCCATCCGCTGGTCGAGCTCGACGTCGTGGACCGGCGACGTCGCCAGGCCCATCGGCGTGGCGGGCAGGACGCCCTCCTTGACCAGGTCGTTCACCGAGTCCTCGCCGAGCATGCAGGCGATGATCGCGTTGCGGGTGCGCCGGTCGCTCAGGTCATAGCGGTGCAGGTGGGCGATGCCGGCGACCAGGTGGCACTGCAGCAGCGCCAGGCCGGAGATGTTGGCCGGGATGGCCACTGCGGCTGTGACGAGGCCGCCGAGGTTGGTGACGAAGCCCTGGACGCCCGCCATCCGCACGTGGCCGTCGATCAGCGCCGACACTGCGGCCGTCGTGTCACCGTCGGCCTCGCTCAGCCGGGCGTCGGCCTGGGCGGCCGCGCCCTTGACCGGGCCCACCCCGTTGATGGCGCGCTCGAGCATCTCCCGTACGAAGTTCGACCCCACCTGGGGGGCCAGCCGCATCCCCGCCGGCACCAACGACTTCGCGGCCGAACGCGCCGCCGAGCTTGCGATCCCCATCAGCTTCCTCTCGTCGCGGCCACCCTATGTCGTCCGGTGACGGGCGCCAGTTCGGGCCGAACCTCCACGGTCGCCCCGGCCCGCTGACACGATGGGCGGTGTGCCGGTGCCACTGCCCCCCTCGCGCTGGGCATTCGATCCCGCGAGGTGGCCAGGCGACGACGCGGTCGCGGTCGGTGCCGAGCTCGAACCGGCGACCATCCTGGCCGCGTACCGGTGCGGGGCGTTCCCGATGCCGCTCGACGACGTGACGCCGATGGTCTGGTGGTCGCCACTGCGCCGCGGGGTGCTGGTGCCCCAGGCGCTGCACGTGTCGAGGTCGCTGCGCCGGTCGACGCGGCGGTACGAGGTGCGGGTCGACACCGCCTTCGAACAGGTCATCGACTGCTGCGCCGATCCGCGACGTGATGACGCCTGGGTCAACGTCGACATCCGCGACGCGTACGTGCGCCTGCACCACCTCGGCTGGGCGCACTCGGTCGAGACATTCGACGCCGGCGGCGCGCTGGTGGGTGGTCTGTACGGGCTGGCGCTCGGCGGCCTGTTCGCCGGCGAGTCGATGTTCCACCACGCCGCCGACGCCTCGAAGGTCGCCCTGGTCGCCCTGGTCGAGCTGCTCCGTGATCGGTACGTGGCGCGGCGGGTGATCGATGTGCAGTGGCGGACCCCGCACCTGGCCACACTCGGCGTCCAGGAGATCCCGCGGGCTGACTACCTCGCGCGGCTCCCGGGGCTTCTGGACCTGCCGCTTCCCGCGGCCTTCGACCGCTGACGCGGCTGCGGCAGACTGGGCACCGTGCCGGAGCTGCCGGAGGTGGAGGCGCTGGCCGCGGACCTGGGTCGGCGGCTCGACGGGCGTGCGATCGGTCGGGTCGACATGGTCGCGTTCAGCGCGCTGAAAACCTTCGACCCGCCCGTGACCGCGATCGCCGGCGCGTTCGTGGACGGGGTGGACCGGCACGGCAAGTTCCTCGACATCGAGGTGGGTGGCCTGCATCTGGTTATGCACCTCGCCCGGGCCGGTTGGCTGAGCTGGCGCGAGGCCCAGCCGACTGCACCACCGCGGCCGGGCAAGGGCCCGCTGGCGCTGCGGGTGACCCTCGACGACGGCAGCGGCTTCGACGTCACTGAGGCCGGCACCAAGAAGAGCCTGGCCGCCTACCTCGTCCGCGAGCCAGCGGAGGTCCCCGGCATCGCCCGGCTCGGCCCTGACCCGCTGGCCGACGATTTCACCATCGACGTGCTGGCCGGCATCTTGCGTACGGCGGGTCGCTCGCAGGTCAAGGGGGTGCTGCGCGATCAGTCGGTGGTCGCCGGCATCGGGAACGCCTACTCCGACGAGATCCTGCACGTCGCGCGGATGTCACCGTTCAAGCCCGTGTCCGGCATCATCGGCGACGACCTGCAGGGCCTGTATGCGGCGATCCGGCAGACGCTGACCGACGCCGTGGCACGCTCCGACGGCGTTGCCGCCTCCGACCTCAAGCGGGAGAAGAAGACGAACATGCGGGTGCACGCCCGCGCCGGGCAGCCGTGCCCGGTTTGCGGGGACACGGTGGCCGAGGTGAGCTTTGCCGACTCGTCGCTGCAGTACTGCCCGACCTGCCAGACCGGCGGCAAGCCGTTGGCCGACCGGCGGATGTCGAGGCTCCTGAAGTGAGGCGTGCAACGGCGCGGCGGGTCGGATCCGTCTAGGGGGTATGGGGCAGGCCGGCGTCGACGCGGACTTCAGCGCGTTCGTGCACGCTCGGTCGGTGTCGCTGATGCGGCTGGCGTGGCTGCTGGCGCCCGACCGGGCTGCGGCCGACGACCTGCTGCAGTCGGCGTTGCTGCGTGCGTACCGCCGGTGGCACCGCATCGAGAGCGACCCCGAGGGCTACGTACGCCGTGTCCTGGTCACGGTGGCGATCGACGAGCGCCGGCGGCCGTGGCGGCGCGAGACCAGCGTGTCGTCCGTGCCGGACCGGGTTGATGCAGCGGACCCGACGACAGCAGTCGACGATGCCGAGCTGCTGCGCCGCGAGCTGGCGACGTTGCCCGCGGGACAGCGTGCGGCGGTGGTGCTGCGCTACCGCGAGGGGTTGTCGGCGGCGCAGGTGGCAGAGCTGCTCGGCTGTTCCGAGGGCACCGCACGCAGCCAGGCGAGCCGTGGGCTGGACAAGTTGCGTGCGTCGCTCGCGGACGCCGGCGTGGACATCGAGAGGGGTACGTCATGACCGAGGGTCACTGGGGACCACTGGAGCAGCTGGCCGAGCGGGCGCCGATGCCTGCGCCGGGGCTGGCCGAGGACGTGCTGGCTCGGGGCAGGGCCAGCCGCCGTGGCCGGCGGGTGGGCGCGGTGCTTGCGGCCGCGGGCACCGCGGTGACCGTCGTTGCCGGGGTGCTTCTGCTGACCGGACCTTATGGTGCACGTCCCGACTCTCCTGCTGCGCCGCCGTCCGGTTTGCCTGACCGGGCGAGGGTGGAGATCGCGGTGGCCGGTATCACCGAGCTGGTCGACGGCATCGGGCTGTTCACGCCGAAACGGCTGTTGCTGTCCGACCGGGTGTGCAGTGCAGACCGGCGCGGTGCCCAGCAGGCCGTGGCTTGTTACACCTGGACGCGGGCAGAGGAGAAGCAGCTGGTGTCACGGCTGTCTGACGTCGCGCCGACACGCATCGTCTCGCACCGGAACCGTGGCACAGGGGAGGGCACGGTACGCATCGAGCTGACCGCGCTGCGGCAGTCGTTCGACGTGGGCAGCGTCCACGTCCGTGCCTTCATCGGACTCGACGGGAGGCAGGGCAGCTGCCCGGGCAACACCTACCAGGTCGAGCGGAACCAGGCGGGTTGGCGAGTGGTCGGCACGGGGAGTCGTTGGCGCTCGGTGGACCCCGACCCGATCTGCTGAGCCCTACGGGGGGAGGCGGTAGGAGCGTCCGGCCCCTCAGTCCACCTGCGGCGCGGCCCCGGTCTCGCTAACCAGCGGCCGCCCGGCCGCCGCCCACTGCTGCATACCGCCCGCCAGGTTCACCGCGTCCACACCGGTCGAGACCAAGAGGTCGGTCGCGCGCGCCGAGCGGCCGCCCAGGTGGCACGTCACCAGCAGCTGGCCGGAGCCGGCGGCGGCGACAACCTCCGCCTGCCGGTCCGGGAGCTGGCCGAGCGGCACGTGCAGGGCATCGGGGGCATGCCCGGCCACCCATTCGTGCTCCTCGCGCACGTCCAGCAGGGTTACGTCGTCCGGCAGCTCGGGCGGCAGCGCCGCAACCGTCGTCTCGGGTCGGCCGTCCGGGTCGGCGGCGCTCACGTCCAGGGTCATGCCCGCCATCAAACCAGCCGCGCCGCGAGCGACACGCGCTAGCACTCGCTAGGCAAATCTAGGCTCAGCGCTAGACGACCCCATACAGTCCAAGCGTGGACCCGGTACGCAACCCGTACGCACCCGGCGCCGGGCAGCGGCCCCCGAGCTGGCCGGTCGCGACCGGCAGCGCGAGCAGTTCGAAGTGACCCTGGAGCGGGTGGCCGCCGGCCGCCCGGATTCTCGCTGGTGCTGTCGGGGCTGCGCGGCGTTGGCAAGACCGTGCTGCTCAACGCGCTGCGCGGCCAGGCGCTCGGACGCGCCTGGGGTACGGGCAAGCTCGAGGCCCGCGCCGGTCAGAGCCTGCGGCTGCCGCTCGCGCAGGCGGTGCACGCCGGCATCCGCGAGCTGGCGCATCGGCACCGCGACCAGGACCGGGTCGACGCCGTGGTCGGGGTGCTGTCGGCGTTCGCGCTGCGGGCCACGCCGGCCGAGCGCCGACCAGGTGGGGCGATCAACGACAGGTACGCCGTGCGATGGCGCCCGCCGGTCGACGTCCCGGCCGTCCGCGGCCGCGCCGACACCGGCGACCTGGAGACCGACCTGGTCGAGCTGCTCGGCGACGTCGGCGAGCTGGCCCGCGACCTCGGCGTCGGGGTGGCGCTGTTCATTGACGAGATGCAAGACATCGACGGCAGCGAGCTGGCCGTGCTGTGCGGTGCCGGCCACGAGATGAGCCAGCGCGGCGCCCCGGTCGTGGTGGTCGGGGCGGGGTTGCCGCACCTGCCGGCGGCGCTGTCGGCGAGCAAGTCGTACGCCGAACGGCTGTTCCGCTATGTCGCGGTGGACCGGCTCCCCCGCGAGGAGGCCGACCGCGCGCTGACGGTCCCCGCCGGCACCGAGCAGGTCGCGTTCACCCCCGAGGCGCTGGACGCGCTGCACGGCCTCACCGGTGGCTACCCGTACTTCATCCAGGCCTACGGCAAGGCCACCTGGGATCTCGCGCCGGCCTCGCCGATCAGCGCCAACGACGTACGCGCCGCGGCTCCCGAAGCGGCCGACGAGCTGGCGATCGGGTTCTTCGGGGCCCGCTTCGACCGTGCGACTCCCGCCGAGCGCGACTACATGGTCGCGATGGCAGACGCTGCCGCCGCCACCGGCGACGGCCCGGTGACGACCGCCGACGTCGCAGCGGCGACCGGTCGGCGACCGCAGAGCCTGTCGCCGGCCCGCGACGGCCTGATCAAGAAGGGTCTGGTCTACGCCGCCGAGCGCGGGCAGGTCGCGTTCACGGTCCCGCACTTCGCCGGCTACCTGCGGTCCCGGCACGCTTGATGTCGGGGAAGTCTGGTGCCGACCGCGGTTTCATGTGAGCGGCAGGGCAAGGCGTACCTCGCACCGGAGGTCCGGGACCCGGGCGAGGCGAGCGTCAGCCGTCACCAACGCGCAGCCAAACGTCTCGGCGACGGCGACGTAAGCAGCGTCGCTGCCAGTGATGCTGCTGCGTAGCTCCCACATGCGCGCCAGCAGAGGTACTGCGGCGACTAGGTCGATGGTGGTGGTGGCCATCGCAGCGAGAGCGTCGCCCGCGCGCTTGTTACTAATTCTCCGGTCGAGCCACCGGCCGCGGACGGCGGAGAACACCTCTATGACGAGGTGTTCGGGGCCGGCCCAATGAACGTCGCGAGCGAGCTCGGCTCGCGAGTGAGTGCCGGCCGGGCCGTCATCGGTGAAGGCGTTGGTCAGCACCGAGGCGTCGACCACGATCACTGGGCACTGCTCTCGGTGTTGCTTTCGGTATCGCTCAGCAGTGCTTCGTGCTCGGCCCTGGCCTGGTCGAGCGCTTCGCTCACCTGGACGGTTGACAGCCTCGAGCCATCCTGGCGAGCGCCGAAACGTTCCAACAAGGCCAGGTTGGCGGACCGGCGTGCCTCGTGGGTGACCAGCGTCAGGAGGAAGGACTGCAACGACTGTCCGCGCGCTGCCGCTCCCTCGGCCAGCGCTTGGCGGATGTCGTCGGGCACGTCGCGGATCTGCAGAGCAACCATGCATGCAATTTACATGCATAGTGGCCATCCAGGCAAGAGGATCCGAGACCCAAAGACGTACGTGCCGGACGAGGGCGCCCAGATGGTCCTTCCAACGCGCCGCGGTCGTGTCCTAGTCTGACTGGATGCTCGACTTGGGCGGCATCGACGTTGAGGTGATGGCAACCGCACTCGCGGATCAGACCGACTACGAGCACCGATGGCTTGTCGACCCGCGAACGGGCCAGGTGGCGTTCTGGACCAGCGACACGGGCATCGACGGGGAGAACCCCGTCGAGCTCGACGATCTGGACCTCATTCCCGTCGACCCTCTCCCGTCGTACGTGTGGTATCAGGACATGGCTGACTTTGCGGACGGCATCAGCGACCGCGCGGCCAGTCGACGCTTGACCCAGTCCCTGCAGGGCCGGGGAGTGTTCCGACGATTCAAGACCCAGCTGTATGCACACCACCCCGAACTGATCTCGGCGTGGTACGCCCTGCGTGACGCTCGAGCCCAGCGACGGGCCGTCGAGTGGCTGCTGGACGAGGGACTCATCGACGACCGCGCAGCGCAACAGTTCGCGATCGAGCACCCGGATCCCGGCCTCCCCTGAAGGCAGCCGGTCGCAATGTGTGGTTCCCCCCACCGATCGTTCGATGACCTCGTCGACGAGGCGGCGGCAGTGGATGTGACCGGGTGGGATTTCGGCTGGCTGCGTGGCCGGGCGACCGAGCAGCGACCGACGTGGGGCTACCAGCAGCTGATGAGCGACCGGCTGACCACCGCCGCTTCGGCCCTGGATCTCCAAACCGGCGGCGGTGAAGTCCTGGCTGGTGTGGCGACCTTCCCGCCGACGATGGTGGCGACCGAGTAGTGGCCGCCGAACGTTGCGTGGGCCACCCGCCGGCTGCATCCGTACGGCGTGCACGTCGTCGCCAGCTCGGACGAGCCGCCGCTACCGTTCGCCGACAATGCCTTCGACCTCGTCACCTGCCGACACCCCGTCACCGTCTGGTGGCGCGAGATCGCCCGGGTGCTCCGCCCCGGTGGCACCTACCTCGCCCAGCACGTAGGCCCGGACTCCGGACGTGAGCTGTACGAGTTCTTCCTTGGCCCGTCGCCACCGGCTGCGCCGCCGCCCGCCCGCCATCCCGACCGCGAGCACGCCGCGGCCACAGCAGCCGGCCTGGACGTGCAGACGATGCGCATGGAGCGGCTGCGCATGGAGTTCTTCGACGTAGGTGCGGTCATCTACTTCCTGCGGAAGGTGATCTGGACGGTCCCCGACTTCAGCGTCGACCGCCATCTCGACCAACTCCGTACGCTGCACCACCACATCGAGAGCGAGGGCGCCTTCGTCGCGCACTCCACCCGCGTGCTCATCGAAGCCGTTCACTCGGAATAGCGCTTCGCAAGCGTCCGCCCGAAAGCATGATCGCCCATCAGACGCCCGGTCCAGCTTGCGCTGGCTGACCGAGGCGGATCCGGCTACGGGTTGTCGCCGAGGACATGGTGCGCGGCACCCGGGGATGACTTCGAGGCGGGCGCGGCCCTCTGGGATCGTCTCGATGATCTCGGCGGCCAACCCCGGCGGGTTGAGCGGGTCCAGCTCGCCGACCAGGACCAGGGTCGGACACTGCACCGCGCAGCAGACACCGGCGTTCCGCTTCGAGGTTTGCGGACTTGTGAGGGAGTGGTTACGCGTTCGCGGTTCTCTCTGTGCGGAGTGGCAGTTCGTGGACAATCCGCCAGGAATCGGCCGCCTGCGCGCCAGCGATGAGCAGAACCCGTTCGATGCGCGTGGACAGAGGTAATCCTGGTCTCAAGCCTCGCTCGGCAGCCCGCAGGGCGGGCCACCACGCGGTGGCGAATCGTCGGTCGGCCCGGTCGAGGTGCTCGCTGATCGGCAGGCAGGCCAGCAGCGCCACCCGGCGGACCGCCTGTGGGTGGTCGAGGGCCAGGCGCAGGGCGTAGTAGCTGCCGCGGTCATGTCCGACGACCGCGAACCGGTCGTGGCCGAGCGCCCGCATGCCGGCGACCAGGTGGCGGGCTCCTGCCCGTTTGGAGTGTGGGCTGTGGTCGGCGGTCGGTGTCGGTTTCCCGGAGCGTCCGTACCCAGGGAGGTCGGCGCAGACCACCGTCAGTCCGCGGGCGACCAGGAGCGGAGCCACCCGGTGCCAGGTGGCCGATGTGCGCGGATGCCCGTGCAGAAGCAGCGTCACCGGCCCGGTTCCACCGTGACGGACGTAAAGCTTCACCCCGTCTGCCGCGACCATCTCCTCGGCAAAGCCCTCGAACACCAGCCCAGCAGACCACACGACCAGCCTGTCGATGACAGCCACGGGTGTCCCGTTCGCGGGGGATGATGGCCCGATGAGTGGCACCTTTCCGAGCCCGACCCTTGCGGTCCCGTCGCGAGCTGAGGTCTTCCTCGGGTACCTCGACTACTTCCGCACCAGGACCATCTCCAAGGTCGAGGCGTTGGACGAGACCGAGCAGCGCCGCAGTCGCCTGCCGTCGGGGTGGACGCCCCTCGAACTGGCCAAGCACCTCACGTTCGTCGAGCGGCGGTGCCTCGAGTGGGGCTTCGCAGGCAGATCCGTCGACGACCCGTGGGGCGACCATCGGGACGACCGCTGGCACGTCTCGCCGGACGAGACGGTCGAGGACCTCATCTCTGCGCTCACGACGCAGGGTGCCCGCAGCCGGGCCATTATCGAAGGCAACGACCTGTCGGCGATCGGGCAGCCTGGGCCACGTTGGGACGGCGCCGAGCCGGCAACACTCGAACGGGTCCTGTTCCATCTGCTCCAGGAGTACGCCCGCCACGTCGGCCATCTCGACATCGTGATCGAGCTCGCCAACGGCCCGGTAGGAGAGTAGAAGCGCAGAGACTTCGAAGTCGTCTCCGCACTGCGGGGACTCAGCCTGGGGTGGCCACCTCAGCGCTGCTCGGGCGGAGGCGCGCGGGCTCCGGGGGGGGCAGGGGTCTTGGGCCAGCAGCACGATGGCACCTTGGATGCGGTGGCGAACCTGCGGGTCAAGTGTGCGCAACGCTCTGACTGCGGCGGAACGCAGCTCGATGCGGTGCTCGGTCACGTCCAGCCGAGGTCAGTTTTGACCTGTGCCCACAGGATGTTTGGACCTTCCTCGTTCATCGCGGCGTCGAAGGCCGACACATCGTCGTGGCGCTTCGTGTCAGGTCCTGGTGAACACGTCCATTGATCTTCAGGGAGCGGAGGTCAGCCGGTCACGACCTCGACGAGCGGGACCGGGTGCAGGCGCCCGGCGGTGGTGATGACTGGGAAACTCAGTGACACAGCCAGAGCGACGTACACCGCGTCGGCCAGGCGCAGGCTGTGCCGGCGGGACCATGCACCGACGAGCAGGCCTCCGACCGGATGGCGTTGGATCGGCGCGGCGGCCAGCCTCGTGAGCATCGTCTCGACGGCATCCGCACCGACGGCATCGGCACGCTGCAGCCGACCGAGCGCGGAGAGGACCTCAGCGTCGGCATGCGCCGGGACGTGCAAGCCCTGCCCCTCGATGCGGCGGTGCACTGCCTGCCCGAGTGCATTTCCCAGCAGGAGGTCGACCAGGGCTGATGCGTCCACCACGGCCTCAGCCATGGTGGGTGGCGGGCT
The DNA here is from genome assembly GCA_038233135.1 of Propionibacteriales bacterium. Classification (GTDB taxonomy): domain Bacteria; phylum Actinomycetota; class Actinomycetes; order Propionibacteriales; family Nocardioidaceae; genus JACCVL01. The sequence goes on along the minus strand of JBBSMN010000010.1, from coordinate 11,319 downwards.
CCGCGCGCACATCGTCCAGCGCCTCGAGAGCACGCTCATGGTCGACAGGGTCGCTCGGCGCAGGCGGGAGCGTGGCAAGCCAGGCGTCGGTCGAACGGGCGGCCAGATGGCGACGGACGGCGTCCCGCGTCAGCGCCGACAGGTTTGCGTTGGCTTGTTTGGCGGCGGCGGCGAGGTCATCGGGAAGGTAGACATTCACTCGAGCCATGACACACACTATACACACTGCTGGCCGGACTACGAGGAGCCAGACGAGGTGGTCGTCATGCTTGCCGAGTCCCGACGGGCGCCGGGCCGGGTCACCCACGGCCAGGTCAGCAGTGCCCAGACCGTGAGGACGATCGCAACCTCGGCCAGCAGGTAGACCGGCCAGTCGCCGAGGTAGTCCAGCACCGACGCGCCGTTGGGCTTGGCGTTGACATAACCGTAGTTGGTGCCGAGCGCCGCGTTGAACGCGAAGATGCCGACCGCCCACGACGCCGTGATCACCACGGCGCTGCGGTAGCCCCGCCATGTCGGCCGCTGGCCGATACCCCACGTCAGGTAGCACGCCGCCCACACGATGGCCAGGTGCATCCCCCAGAACAAGATGAACACCGGGTCGGGGAAGTCCGCGGCGAGGTCGGGCGTCAGCGCCGCCTGCGTGACCAGGGTCAGCCCCCAGTAGTAGGTCAGCGCCACCGCCCACGGTCGACGCGTCCACAGCGCGTACGGGGCGACCAGCGCGGCCAGGTCGCACAGCTGCACCGGCAGCGTCTTCTCGACGTCCCAGCCCGACTGCTGCAGCGTGAACAGCTGCAGCGGCACGACGAACGCCAGCATGACTACCGCCAGGATGCGCCCGTCCCGTCGGGCGGCAGCGCCGGACCGGCGGGTCCGCGCGAAGGCGACGGCAGCCAGCGCGCCCACGGCCAGCAGCACCAGCGCGGACAGGTGCGAGGCGCCGTACGGCGTGAAGCGGTCCATGGCGGTGACACCGTCCGTGGCTTCGGGTCGGCCGGGCAGTGAAGCACAGCCTATCGGGCTGGATCGACGGCAACGTGTAGTAAGACTGCTACGGTTGTGATGTGAGGGATCTTGCGGCGCGCGAGCTGCGCAACGACGTCAGTGCGGTGCTGCGGCGGGTGGAGGCGGGCGAACGGTTCCGAGTGACCGTCAGCGGCAGGCCGGTGGCCGAGCTGGTGCCGCTGCCAACGCGGCGACAGACGATGACGTGGCCGGCTTTCGTCAGACATCTCGAAGCGGCCAGGGCAGATCCCGGACTGGCTGCCGAGCTGGTCGAGCTGGTGCCCGAGACCACCGACGACGTCGAGATCGGCTGATGTCGGCCAGTGGCGAGCGTGCGGAGCTCGGCCTCGCCGACACCTCGCTGTTCATCGCCGTCGAGCCGGACCGGCCGTTGTCCGGGCGTCCTCCCCAACAGATCGCTGTCTCGGTCATCACCATCGCCGAGCTCCACCTGGGCGTGCTGGCCGCAGCGGACGGGCCGACGCGTGCGCGCCGCCTGGAGACCCTCACCCGCGCAGACAGCCTCGAGCCCATCGCCGTGGACAGGTCGGTGGCCGTCGCGTGGGCGGCGCTGCTTCTGGCGCTTCGCGACGCCGGCAGGCGCATGCCCCTGAACGACTCGTGGATCGCCGCCACCGCTCTGGCCAGGGACATCCCCGTCGTGTCCCAGGACTCTGACTACGACTCCCTGCCCGGCCTCGACGTCGTACGGGTCTGATCGTGCACTGCCCTCACGCGGTGCTCCCCGCCGCGGCGAGGGCACGCAGTGTCTCCGAGCAGCCGGCGTGGACCTTGATGTCGGCGAGGTCGTCACCGCGGGTCGGCCCGCGGTTGACCAGGACCACCGGGATGGCGGCCTTGCTCGCCTGACGGACGAACCGCAGCCCGCTCATCACCGCCAGGCTCGACCCCGCCACGAGCAGCACGTCTGCCGTGGCCACCATCGCGGTGCACCGGGCGACCCGGTCCTTGGGCACGTTCTCGCCGAAGAACACCACGTCGGGCTTCAGTGGCCCGCCGCAGCTGGGGCATGCAGGCAGCACGTACGCGGCGGTGTCGTCGAGGTCGGCATCGCCGTCGGGGCGAATGGTGGCCGCCTGCTCTGTCCAGCCGGGGTTGAGGCCGTCGAGTGTCCCCTGCAGCGCCCGGCGGCTGCTGACCTGCCGGCAGCCGAGGCACACGACGTCGTGGATGCGCCCGTGCAGATCGACCAGCTCACGGCTGCCCGCCCGCCGGTGCAGGCCGTCGACGTTCTGGGTGATGAGCCCGGTCAGCGTGCCGACCCGCTCCAGTCGGGCCAGCGCCAGGTGCCCGTCGTTGGGCCGCGCAGTGCCCATGCGTGCCCAGCCGAGATGCGCGCGGGCCCAGTAGCGTTGCTGCGCGTCCGGGCCACCGACGAACTCCTGGTACGTCATCGGCCGGCGCGCCGGTGCACCCGGACCGCGGTAGTCGGGGATGCCGGAGTCGGTGGACAGCCCCGCCCCGGTCAGCGCCACCACACGAGCACCGCGTACGAGGCGGACGGCGTCGTCGAGGGCGTTGGCGATGACCTGCGGCACAGGTCCAATGGTGCCTGGTGGCGCCAGCCGGTGCCTGTGGGACCGCGCGATCACCCGGGGTCGCGGAGTCAGCGGCGCAGGTGGATGACGGAGTACTCAGCCCGCAGCGCGATGCCGTCGGCGGTCTGGTCGCTGCGCCTGGCGAGGTTGGCCGCCAGCTGCGCGCGTACGTCTGCGGGGTCGAGCTGGGCGGCCAGCGCGTCGAACATCGACATCCATGACCCCGAATGGGTCAGGAAGGCGTCGACTGCGGCCTCGGGGGAGGCGAACGGGATCGGATGGCTCGCCCGGCGCGCATCGGTCACGGTCATGCCCGTGTCAGCGAAGAAGCCCGCCACGTGCTCGGACTCGGCCCAGCAGGAGGCGTCCACCCGTGACGGTGGCAGCAGCGCCCGCAGGGCAGGCGGCGGGCCGCCGAACGCACCGTCGCGGTGCCAGGCGGCCACCGCGACCGTGCCACCGCGCCGGCAAGCCCCGGCCAGCTGGGCTGCGACCGCGTGCGGGTCATCGGCGAACATCACCCCGAACGAGGACGCCACCACGTCGAAGGCGCCGACACCGCCGAGGTCGTCATAGCTGCCCTCGACGAAGGTGACATCGACACCGGCAGCCGAGGCACGCTGATCGGCGGTCGCCAACATCTCTGGGGTGAGATCGAGACCCACCACCCGGGCGCCGCGCCGGGCCGCCTCGATCGCGACCGCCCCCGTGCCGCACGCCACGTCGAGCACGTCACGGCCTTCCAGGTCCAGTGCCCCCTCCGCACGCGACAGCACATCGCGGGACGCGTCGGCGAACCAGTCGCCCACCACTCCATAGCTGCCGCTGCGCCACACGGTGCGCGTGTCGTCGAGGGGGTCGTCGGCAGGCATGCGCCACAGGGTACGGAGTTCACGGACCCCGCCCGGCCACCGAGCCCGGCCGGGCTAGCCTCGCCCGGTGCAGCAGGCCACCGCGTACCCGCACCGCACGCGCCGACCCGGACAGCGGTGATTGTTCCGGTTCCCGCCGTCGAGCCGTTGGTGGGCAGGCACCGCTCGGCTCGACGTTGCCGCCTCGTGGCGGTGCCCGCACACGTCACTGTCCTCCACCCCTTCGTTCCCCCGGCGCAGGTGGACGAGCACGTCATCTCGGCCCTCCGTGCGGCACTGGGGTCGGTCGCCGCGTTCGAATGCTCATTTGCACGGATCGGGTGGTTCGGCGAGGACGTGCTTTGGCTGGACCCTGAGCCCGCGACGCCGTTTCAGCACCTGACCGCCGCCGTCATGGCGGCCATCCCCGACCCCTCGCCGTACGGCGGCGCGCACGAGGTGGTCGTTCCCCACCTGACGGTGGGTGACAGTAAACGGGGGAGCGTCTCGGAGCTGCAGGCGGCCGAGCGGGACGTCCGGCGCGGACTGCCCGTGCGGGCGCGCATCGACCGCGCGGTGCTCATGGCGGGGGCCGAGGCCGCCGACTCCTGGAGCGAGGTCCACGGCTTCCCGCTCGGCGCCGTATGAGCGCGAGTCGGTGTCGGGGCGTCGCGCGCCAACCGGGCCGAGGCGCATGCTGGGTGACGTGATCGAGGTGCGCGAGCTCAACCCCGACGACTGGGAGCTGTGGCGCGGCCTGCGTCTGGCTGCGCTGGCCGAGGCCCCCGACGCGTTCGGCTCCCGGCTCTCGGACTGGCAGGGCAAGTACGACACCGAGGACGGGTGGCGGAGCCGGCTCGGAATCCCCGGATCGACCAATGTCGTTGCGTCGCGCGCCGACCGGCCGGTTGGCATGGCTAGCGGCGTACCTACAGGCATCGACGACGTCGTCGAACTCATCTCGATGTGGGTTGCTCCGCAAACCCGCGGGCTGGGGGTCGGTGGCTCGCTGGTATCGGCAGTCGAGCGGTGGCGACGCGCTCGGGGCGCCCGCGAGCTGCGCCTGGACGTGGCACCGGACAATCCCTCGGCCGCTGCTCTGTACCTGCGCAGCGGGTTCGTCCTCACCGGGCAGCACGGCGAGCTGATGGCTGACGGCGTACGGCGGGAGCGCGTCATGGCGAAGCCGCTCTGACCGCCCCAGCCCGGTCACCCCGCGAGTGGGCGCGAATCCGTCACTTCACGGCCGCCGGGTGACGCATTTGCGCCCACTGGCACTCCACTTGGCCGCCAACTCAACAGTCACAGCAGCCGGGGCAGCCCGTCGTCGGTGGTCAACCGCAGGTGGGCCCGCTCCCGCGTCGCCTCCGCGGTGAAGTGCGCCTGCTCCTGGGCGGCCCAGCGCTCCCAGTGCGGCGCGAACGTCTGGCCGTCTCGCGCCAGGCCGCGGGCCATCCGCACGTCGTGCGACGCCTCCACCCACACCAGGAGCGCGAGGTGCGGCGCGCAGGCCCCCGACCCCGAGGCGACGCCCTCCACCACGACGACCGGTGAGCGCGGCACGTCGTGCCACTCGGCGTACGCACCGGCGTCCCAGTCGTAGCGTTGCCACCGCGCCACCCGTCCGGTCGACAGCGGCTCCAACACCCACTCGACGAGCCGGGGAACGGCGTCGGCGAGCCCGTCCCAGCCGGGGAACAGGTCGTCCATGTGGATGACGGGCGCCGACCCGGCGCCGGTGTCCAGCAGGTCGCCGATCTCCGCGGCGAGGCTGGTCTTTCCCGACCCGGCAGGTCCGTCCACGGCCACGACGGCTGGCCGTTCGAGGCTGCCACGCGCCGCGGCCGCGCGCACCGCCGCGACCAAGGCTGGATCAAGCACGTGCTCCACCACTGGACCGTACGTGGCCATGTGACTGACGGGCTGATGTATCTGATGCGGTAGTGTCCACATCATGCGCACCACCTTGTCGATCTCGGATGAGCTGCTGGCTGCGGCCAAGCGCCGTGCCCGCGGCACCGGTCAGAGCCTCGGATCGGTCATCGACGCGGCATTGCGGCGCGAGCTGACCGCGAGCAACCAGGCCGGTGACCGGCCTGAGGTGCCGGTCTTCCGCGGCGGAAGCGGGCCGCGCCCGGGGGTTGACCTGACCTCGAACCGGGCACTGCACGAGCTCCTCGACGAGTCGTTGCCCCTCGAGTCTCGTCGCTGACTCGTGTACCTGCTCGACGTCAACATCGTTCTCGCCGCCCACCGCGGCGATCATCCACACTTCTCGGCCGTGCGGGGGTGGTTCGACCGGCTGCTGGCGGGAGATCAGTCGTTCTCCGTTCCCACCATCGTCTGGGGGTCGTTCCTGCGACTGGCGACGAACCGGAGGGTCTTCGAGGTCCCCACGCCTCGTGCCGATGCCTTCGCGTTCGTCGAGGCCACTTGTGCCCAGCCTCGCCACCTGCTCACCAGCCCGGGCGAACGACATCTGGCCCTGCTGCGCCGACTGTGCGACGAGGCCGACGCGACCGGCGACCTTCTGCCCGATGCGGTGCTGGCGGCGGTGGCGGTCGAGCACGGCTGTGAGGTGGTGACTCTCGACCGCGACTTCGCCCGGTTCACCTCGGTGCGGCACCTGCGCCCGGAGGCCGACTGATCCGGGTCCGGTGCCTCACAGCTGGTCCACCTGCGTCACCTCGACCAGCGCCGCGCCTGCCTCGTCACTGGCGGCCAGGTCGACGACCGCGGAGATTCCCCAGTCGTGGTGGCCCTCGGGGTCGTCGAAGATCTGCCGCACCAGCCACTGCCCCGGCTCCGACGTGGGGTCCTCGGTCACCATCAGCAGGTGCGGGCCACGGGCGTCGGCACCCGCACCCAGCCACTCGTGCTCGTCGTAGTACGGCCCCATCGCCGTCTCCCACGCCGCGGCATCCCAGCCGGCGTCGGCGTCCAGCTCGCCGAGGGCGTCCCACCGCCGTCTGGCCGCCAGCTCCACCCGCCGGAACATCGCGTTGCGCACCAGCACCCGGAACGCCCGCGGGTTGGCCGTCACCGGCCGCGCGGCCGCCTCGACCGGCCGCACCGCCCCCACCTCGCCGCCGCCGTCCGGCGCCGTCAGCTGCTCCCACTCGTCCAGCAGGCTCGAGTCGGTCTGGCGCACCAGCTCGCCCAGCCACTCCACCACGTCGTCGAGCTCCTCGGTGCGCGCCGCCGCCGGCACCCCTGTACGCAGCGCCCGGTAGGCGTCGGCCAGGTAGCGCAGCACCGCGCCCTCAGACCGGGTCAGCGAGTAGAGCGCGACGTACTCGCCGAACGTCATCGCCCGCTCCCACATGTCCCGCACCACCGACTTGGGCGACACCTCGTGGTCGGCGACCCACGGGTGCCCGCCGCGGTACATCTCGTACGCCGCCTCCAGCAGCTCGGCCAGCGGCTGCGGGTGGGTGACGTCGTCCAGCAGCTCCATCCGCTCCTCGTACTCGATGCCCTCGGCCTTCATCTGGGCCACCGCCTCGCCGCGGGCCGCGTGCTGCTGCGCGCGCAGCACCTGGCGCGGGTCGTCGAGGGTGGCCTCGATGACCGAGACGGTGTCCAGCACGTGGGTCGGCGACTCGGGGTCGAGCAGCTCCAGTGCCGCCAGCGCGAACGTGGACAGCGGCTGGTTGAGCGCGAAGTCGGGCGGGAGGTCGACGGTCAGCCGCACCGTGCGCCCGTCCGGCTCCGGCTCGGGCAGCCGCTCGACGACCCCGCCGGCGAGCAACGCGCGGTACGCGCCGATGGCGGTGTGGATGTGGCGGCGCTGCGCGGCCTTCGGCTCGTGGTTGTCGGTCAGCAGCTGCCGCATCGCCGCGAACGGGTCACCCGGCCGGGCGATCACGTGCATCAACATCGCGTGGCTGACCCGGAAGTGGCTGGTCAGCGGCTCGGGGTCGGAGCCCACGAGCCGGTCGTGGGTCGCGCTGCTCCACGAGACGAACCCCTGCGGGGGCTTCTTGCGCACGATCTTGCGCTGCTTCTTGGCGTCGTCGCCGGCCTTGGCGATCAGCCGGGCGTTCTCCACCTCGTGCTCGGGCGCCTGCACGACGACGGTGCCGGCGGTGTCGAAGCCGGCCCGGCCGGCCCGGCCCGCGATCTGGTGGAACTCGCGCACCTGCAGGTGCCGCTGGCGTACCCCGTCGTACTTGGCGAGCGCGGTGAACACGACCGTGCGGATCGGCACGTTGATGCCCACGCCGAGCGTGTCGGTGCCACAGATGACCGCCAGCAGGCCCTGCTGGGCGAGGGTCTCGACCAGGCGGCGGTAGCGCGGCAGCATGCCGGCGTGGTGCACGCCGATGCCATGGCGCACCAGCCGCGACAGCGTGCGGCCGAAGCCGGCGGCGAACCGGAAGCCGCCGACGGCGTCGGCGATCGCGTCGCGCTGCTCGCGGCTGGCCACGCCGATGCTGGTCAGTGCCTGGGCGCGTTCCAGCGCCGACGCCTGGGTGAAGTGCACGACGTAGATGGGCGCCTGCCCGCCCCCCAGTAGGTCGGTGAGGGTCTCCTGCAGGGGGGTGCGCTCGTAGTAGTGGTGCAGCGGCACCGGCCGCTCCGCCGAGGTGACGATCGCGGTCTCCCGGCCGCTGCGGCGGGTGAGGTCATCGGCGATGACGGCGACGTCGCCGAGGGTGGCCGACATCGCCAGGAACTGCGCCTGGGGCAGCTCGAGCAGCGGCACCTGCCAGGCCCAGCCGCGGTCGGGGTCGCCGTAGTAGTGGAACTCGTCCATCACCACTTGGCCGATGTCGGCGCCGGCGCCTTCGCGCAGTGCCTGGTTGGCCAGCACCTCGGCGGTGCAGCAGATCACCGGGGCACGTGAGTTAACGCTGGCGTCGCCGGTGAGCATGCCGACGCGATCGGCGCCGAACACGTCGCACAGCGCGAAGAACTTCTCGCTGACCAGCGCCTTGATCGGCGCGGTGTAGAAGGTGCGTCGCCCGTCGGCGAGCGCGGCGAAGTGCGCACCGACCGCGACCAGCGACTTCCCCGACCCGGTGGGCGTGGACAGGATCACGTTGCTGCCGCTGACGATCTCCATCAGCGCCTCGACCTGCGCCGGGTACGGCTCCAGCCCGGTCGAGGTGGCCCAGCCGGTGAAGGTGTCGAACACACCGTCGGGGTCGGCGATCCCGGGCGCGTCGAGCGCGTCCACGAGCGGGGGCGGGGTCATCGGCGCGAGCGTACGCCGGTGATCTCCGACCCCGCGTCCTCCTCAAGGACGGAGAATGATGCATTGCGGGGCCTGTGACCCCCCGGATGCATCATCGTCCGCGCGGTGGGGGCAGCAGCCTAGTCAGCGAGCGGGCGGAACCCGCGCAGCCGCAGGCTGTTGGTCACCACGAACACCGACGACGCGGCCATCGCCGCGCCGGCCAGCATCGGGTTGAGCAGGCCTGCCGCGGCCAGCGGGACGGCTGCGATGTTGTAGCCGAACGCCCAGAACAGGTTGGCCTTGATGGTGGACAAGGTCCGCCGGGCGAGCCGCACGGCGTCGGCAGCGGCCCGCAGGTCGCCGCGCACGAGCGTCAGGTCGGCCGCCTCGATGGCCACGTCCGTTCCGGTGCCCATTGCCAACCCCAGGTCGGCCTGCGCCAGGGCGGCGGCGTCGTTGATGCCGTCGCCCACCATCGCCACCACCCGCCCCGCACTCTGCAGCCCGGCCACGACCGAGACCTTGTCGGCGGGCAGCACCTCGGCCACCACATCGTCGGCATCGATGCCGACATCGGCGGCCACCGATTGGGCGACCGCCGCGTTGTCGCCGGTGAGGAGCATGGGGCGCAGCCCCAGCGCGCGCAGCCGCTCGACCGCCTCCGCGGAAGAGGCCTTCACCGCGTCAGCGACGACCAGCACCCCACGGGCGGCGCCGTCCCAGCCGACGGTGATCGCGGTACGCCCAGACCGCTCCGCTGCTGCCGCGGCGTCGACAAGTGCCGGCGGCACGGCGAGTCCGTCGCCGGCCAGCAGCCGGGCCCGGCCCACCGCGACAGCTAGGCCCTCGACGCTGCCGCGCACGCCGAGGCCCTCGACGGTGGCGAAGCCCTGGACGGCAGGCAGCGGCCCGACCTGCTCGCGGGCGCCCGCAGCGACGGCATGGGCGATCGGGTGCTGGGAGGCGTCCTCCAGCGCGCCGGCCAGTCGCAGCACCTCGAGGGCACCCACACCGTCGGCTGCGATCACGTCGACAAGGGTCATCTGGCCGGTGGTGACCGTGCCGGTCTTGTCGAGCACGACGGTGTCGATGCGCCGGGTCGACTCCAGCACCTCGGGCCCCTTGATCACGATGCCGAGCTGTGCGCCCCGGCCGGTGCCGACCAGCAGTGCGGTCGGTGTCGCCAACCCGAGTGCGCACGGGCACGCGATGATCAGCACCGCCACGGCGGCCGTAAAGGCCATCTCGGTGCCGCCGCCGGCGGCGAGCCAAACCGCCAGCGTCGCGACCGCCAGTACGATGACGACCGGCACGAATACCGCCGAGACGCGGTCCGCGAGGCGCTGCACGGCCGCCTTGCCGGTCTGCGCCTGCTCGACCAGCCGGGCCATCTGTGCCAGCTGCGTGTCGGCGCCGATGCGGGTCGCCCGCACCACCAGCCGCCCGCCGGCGTTGACGGTGGCGCCCACCACCTCGTCGCCGACGCCGACCTCGACCGGCACGGACTCGCCGGTGAGCATGCTGCGGTCCACCGCAGAGGTGCCCTCGGTGACGGTGCCGTCGGTGGCGACCTTCTCGCCGGGGCGTACAACGAAGCGGTCGCCGACCGTCAGCTGCTGCACCCCCACCCGCTGCTCGGTCGGGCCGCCGGGTCCGTCGCGCAGCACCGCGACCTCCCGGGCGCCGAGCTCGAGCAGAGCCCGCAGAGCGGCGCCGGCCTGCCGCTTCGAGCGGGCCTCGAAGAAGCGACCCAGCAGCAGGAACGTCGTCACCCCCGCCGCGACCTCCAGGTAGATCGCCGACCCGGCCTCGCCGCGCCGGGCGGTCAGCGTGAAGGCGTGGGACATGCCGGGCTCGCCCGCCCCGCCGAGGAACAGCGCGTACAGCGACCAGCCGAAGGCGGCGCCGGTGCCGAGTGAGATCAGCGTGTCCATGGTCGCGCTGCCGTGCCGCAGGTTCGTCCACGTCGCCCGGTGGAACGGCAGCGCCCCCCACACCACGACCGGGGCGGCGAGCACCAGGGAGAGCCACTGCCAGTAGGTGAACTGCAGCGCCGGGATCATCGCCAGCAGCACGACCGGCACCGACAGCGCGGCGCTCACGATCAGCCGTTGGCGCAGCGCGTCGGCCGGCTCGACGGCGTCGCCTGGCGGTTCGGACTCGGCCTGTAGCGGCACCGGCAGCGCCGCGGTGTAGCCGGCTGCCGCAACCGCCGCCACCAGGTCGTCGGTCGCGACGGCCCCCGACCGCTGCACGGTTGCCTTCTCGGTGGCGTAGTTGACGGTCGCGGTCACCCCGACCAGCCGGTTCAGCCGCTTCTCGACACGCATCGCACACGAAGCGCAGGTCATCCCGCCGATCTCCAGCTCGACCTGCTCGGTCGACGGTCCGGTGGTGGTGCTCACGGGCTCGGCGACCCGCCGCCGACCAGCTCATAACCCGCCTCGTCGACCGCGGCGCGTACGGCCGCCTCGTCGAGCTGCGCGTCGCTGCGTACGGTCACCGCGCCCGACGACAGGTCGACGATCACCTCGCGCACCCCGCTCAGCTGCCCGACCTCCTCGCTGACGGCGTTGGCGCAGTGGCCGCAGGTCATGCCGCTGACGGTGTAGACCGCCTGCTCGTTGCCCGCGGTCATGACCGCACCAGCCTGGCGATCGCGTCGCTGGCCTCTTGCACCTTGGCGTCGGCGCCGGGTCCACCTTCGCGGGCGGCGTCG
>JBBSMN010000009.1:0-28893 GCA_038233135.1 Propionibacteriales bacterium | reverse complement strand
GCCCCACCGTGCTCTACATCGCACCCACCAAGGCGCTCGCGCACGACCAGCTCGCCGCGCTCAACGAGGTGGGTGCCGGTGTCCGCGGGCTGCGCGCAGTGGCCGTCGACGGCGACGCCTCCCGCGCCGAGCGTGACTGGGCGCGTGACCACGCCACCTGGGTGGTCACGAACCCGGACATGCTGCACCGGTCGGTGCTGCCCGCCCACAACCGGTGGGCACGGCTGCTGGGCGGGCTGACCTATGTCGTCGTCGACGAGTGTCACCACTACCGGGGCGTCTTCGGCTCCCACGTCGCCCACGTCCTGCGCCGGCTGCGGCGGCTGGCCGCGCACTACGGCGCCAGCCCGACCTTCGTGCTGGCCTCGGCGACGATCGCCGAGCCCGACGCGTGCGCCACCACCCTGACCGGACTCGACGTCGAGGCCGTCACCGAGGACGGCTCGCCTCGTGGGCCGGGCACCCTGGCCCTGTGGGAGCCGCCCTTGACCGAGGAGACCGGCGAGCGCGGTGCGCCCGTTCGCCGCTCCGCGCAGTCCGAGACCTCAGCGCTGCTCGCCGAGCTCGTACGCCGCCGGGTGCGGACCCTGGCCTTCGTCCGCTCCCGACGGGCGACGGAGACCGTGGCGCTGTCTGCCCGACGCCAGCTCACCGAAACCGAGCCGGCACTGGCAGGTGCGGTCGCTGCCTATCGCGGCGGCTACCTGCCCGAGGACCGCAGGACGCTGGAGCACGATCTCAGAGCCGGGCGACTGCTCGGCGCCGCCACGACCAGCGCCCTCGAGCTCGGCGTCGACCTGATCGGCCTCGACGCCGTGCTGGTCGCGGGCTTCCCCGGCACCAGAGCGGCCCTGTGGCAACAGATCGGCCGTGCCGGCCGCCGGGGCCGGTCGTCCCTCGGCGTTCTGGTCGCCACCGACGACCCGCTGGACACCTACCTCGTCCGGCATCCGCAGGCACTGCTCGGCAAGCCCGTGGAGACAACGGTCAGCGACCCCGACAACCCGTACGTCCTCGGGCCGCACCTGTGCGCCGCAGCGCAGGAGCTGCCGCTCACCGAAGCCGACCTCGACCTGTTCGGCCCCAGAGCGGCCGACGGGGTTGCCGCCTTGAGCGCACAGGGGATGTTGCGCCGGCGGGCGCTCGGCTGGTTCTGGACGAGACGCGACCGTGCCTGTGACCTCGCCGACATCCGCTCCAGCGGGGGCGCACCCGTGCAGGTGGTGGAACACCCCGACGGCCGCGTCCTCGGCACGGTCGACGCCGGGAGTGCACACACCGCCATCCACCCCGGCGCGGTGCACCTGCACCAGGGCCGCACCTACGTGGTGCGGGAGCTCGACCTCGACACCAGCTGCGCCCTGGTCGTCCGCGACGACCCCGACTGGACCACCACCGCCCGTGACGTGAGCGACATCGAGATCGTCGCCGACCACCGGACCACGCGGTGGGGAGCGGCCACGATCACCCTGGGCAGCGTCCAGGTGACCAACCAGGTGGTGGGATATCTGCGCCGGCGCGTGCTGACCGGCGAGGTCATCGGCGAAGAGCCTCTGGACCTGCCACCCCGGCAGCTGACCACCACGGCAGTGTGGTGGACCCTCGACGCCAACCAGGTGCGGGCGAGCGGGTTGTCACAACGAGACGTGCCGGGTGCTGCGCACGCCGCAGAGCATGCGGCTATCGGACTACTGCCGCTGTTCGCGACCTGTGACCGGCGGGACATCGGCGGGGTCTCGACGGCGTTGCACCGTGACACCGGGCGCCTCACCGTGTTCGTGCACGACGGGCACCCGGGGGGCGCCGGCTTTGCCGAGCGCGGCTACGACGTCGCCGCACAGTGGCTGATGGCGACCAGGGCGGCGATCGTGGCCTGCGCATGCCGGGACGGCTGCCCGTCCTGCGTCCAGTCGCCCAAGTGCGGCAACGGCAACGAGCCGCTGCACAAAGGGGGCGCGGTGGCACTGCTCGACGTGTTGCTGGCGGGATCGGATGTCGCGGCGGCTCACGACCCGCGGGCATAGGGTTGCCCAGCACCAGATGTTGACTTGGAGGAACCATGGTCGTACTCGGCGTGATCGTCTTGATAGTGGTGGCCGTGGTGGCAGTCGTCATCGTGCTCCAGGGCGGGGACCCGGTGAGCCTTGACCTGCCGGGATTCGACGTCGACACCACCGCCGCCGGCGTCTTCGGCATCGGGGCGGCGTGCGCGGTCCTCGCACTGCTCGGGCTCGCCCTCATGGTCGGCGGGGCTCGGCGCGGCAACCGGCGGCGCAAGGAGGTCAAGCAGCTGCGCCGAGAAGCCGACAGCCAGCCCACCGCGTCGAGGAGTGGCACCGACACTGGCGGCAGCCCGGTCCAGTCGGACCGGAAGCCGAGCAGCAGCCGTGCTGAGGACGGCCCCAGCGACCACCAGTCGGGGTCCGAGCCCCGCAGCTGAGGCGCGACCCGTCGGCGAGGGCCAGCGATCACCGTGCAGGCCCCGCCCGCGCGGTCGATCGCAACGTCCAGCGCAGGCCCAGCAGCGCCTTGCTCTGCACCGCGGCGGTGACGACCACGTCGCCGCCCGCGACCTGGCAGCTGACGGTCTCAGCGCCGTTTGAGTGCACGGTGGCTGCCGCTGCTGCGCACTGGTCCCCGCCGCCGGACATAGCGGCGCCCGCGAGTGCGCCCAAGTCAGCCGCGGCCGCGGCCGCGTGTCGAGCCGCAACGACCTGGACCATCCCCACCGCGATGACCGTCGTCATGAGGAGCACCGCGGTCAGACCGACGACAAGCATGCTCGCGACGCCTCTCTCGCGGCCGGCCCGCCCGGCCGGCAGAGCTCTGTTCACTGCGGCTCCTCGGCGGCGGCAGCGTCGGCGGAGAGCCCGAATGCCGGCAGGTGGCCGACCAACGGGATCGACGGGCTCACGTCCGCGCTGACGGCGGCGACCACCAGCCCTCCCTGGGTCTGGACCTCGAGGCGGGCACCGCGAGGCGCAAGCCGTTCGACAGCTGCGGCGACGACGGCTGCGTCCTCGCCTCGCGCCTGCAGGCGAGCCGCCTCGCGGGCCGCGTCGATGCACTGGACCTGCGCGGCGGCGACCAGCACCAGCCAGGCCAAACCCACCGCGACACAGACCAGCACCGGAAGGACCAGAGCAGCCTCTGCGGTGACCATGCCCCGCTCCTGGCGGAGCCGCGCGCAACCGGCCATGAGATACCTCCTTCGCCGCGGACGACGGCTGCCGGGCCCGGAGGGGGCGGGTCGCTGGCCCCCTCCGGCCGCCCGGTGTCAGAACGGCAGCAGGTCGACGAGCTTGCCGATGACCTCGACGAACAGGTTCTTGAACCACTCCGACGACGCCAGCTGATAGAGGATCCCCCCGATGCCGCAGGCGCCGACCGTGCCGACGGCGTACTCAGCTGTGGTCATGCCCCTCTCGTCTCGGCGAGCCGGCTGCCGCGAGATCTGGTTGGTGACGATGTGCATGGTGAACCTCCGGTGGTCGGTGGCCCCGCAGTTGCGGGACACGATGGTGTGACACCGAGAGACTGGGTCCGTCTACGCGTTCGTGGTGGGTACGGACGATCCGGTTGGGGACAAGCACGTTCGTCGGGACGGTTGTGCACGGCCACCGAGGGGATGGCACACCGGTGCCGGTCACCCCAGCAGCGTCGAGAACGCGCCGATCAGGGTCGGCGTCACACCTACCAGGACGAAGGCGGGGAGGAAGCACAGCCCCAGCGGACCCGCCGACCTGACCGCCACCTTGCGCGCCACCTCGTCGGCGTCGATCAGCCGGTCGCGCTGCAGGTCGTCGACCAGGTGCTCGAGGGAGTCAGCGACGGGTGCGCCGGTGTCACCGGCGCGCACGATGGCACGACCGACCGGCCCGAGCACGTCGTCGGCCGCAACCTCAGCCCAGACCAGGCGCGGCTCGCCGCCGAGCTCGATGCGGGCGGCAATGCGGCCGAGGTCAGCTCCCAGCGGTCCGCCGACGCCGTCGGCCACCACCCGCAAGGAGACACCGACCGGCCGGCCGGCACGCAGCGCCACCACCAGCAGGTCGACCGCCAGCGGCAGGTCGGCCTGCACCCGGAGGCGTCTGCGGCGCACCGCAGCGGGCTCGAGACGTCCCAGCCCGCGGTGAAGCAGAACGGCAATGACCACACCGGTGGCGGCGCCGAGGAGACCGCCCACCGCGATCGTCACCTGAGTCCCGGCGAGTCCGGCCACCGTCGCCCGGGCCGCCCCGGTAGCCGCCCAGTCCTGCCAGGAGCGGGTCATCGGAGGCTTCCCACCCAGCCGGTGCAGGCGTCGGGCTCCGGAGCTCATCGCCGCCTCATCGGTGGGCGCCGTCGGCGAGCAGCTCCACCCATACCAGCCCGAGACAGGCCAACCCGGTTCCGAGGCACAGGCACCATGCACCGGGGACCGACCGTGTCAGCACTCCGACCGGATCGGCGTCCATGCCCGAGCCGAGTGCGATGCCGAGCAGCGGCAGCACGGCGAACAGTCGGGCGGTCGACCTCGCCCCACCGAGGGCGCCCTCCACCTGGCGCCGGCGCCCCGCGTCGGCGCGCACCATCGCGGCGATCCTGGACACGACGTCGGCGAGGCCGGCGCCCGATCGGCGGGCGACATCCCACGCGGAGGCCAGCATCGCCAGCCGCTCAGCTCCGGGGGTGGCCGCAATGGAACGCAGCACCGAGGCCACGTCGCTGCCGAGGCCCGCAGCCGAGGCCGCCGGAACCAGGAGCGGGAGGTCCTCGGCGGTTCGGCTCAGCAGCCGGTCGGGAGGCAGGCCGGCCCGCAACCCGGACGCCAGGGCCTCACACGCCTCCACGACCTGCGCCCTGACTCGGGCCGACTGCCGGCGTACGCGCCCTCGCGCCACGAGCCAGCCGGCGGTCGTGGTCGCCACAAGCGCGCCGACAGTGAGTGGCAGCACGGTGGGTGCGACCGCCACGGTCCCGCCGAGCGGGCCCGCCCCCGCCCGGACATTCAGCACCATGAGAACCAGCGGCACCGCCACGCACACCAGTGCGCCGCACCGGACAAGTGTTCTGGTCGCTGGTCGCCGGCCGGCAGGCCACGTGAACGCGAGCCGGGGGCGGGTCGCGGCACCCGGGTGCGACGTCACCGGTGCCGGCGCCACACCGGCCGGCCTGCCCTGGAAGGTCTCGGCACGCCGGAGCGGTCGCCGGCGCGCCACCAGCCAGTCGAACACGGCCGCACTCGTCACCGCCACGGTCAGCAAACCCAAACCGAACGCCCACAGGTCAGGCATCGCGCCACGCATGGCGGCGGTCATCGCGTGGACCGATAGAGCAGCCGCTCCAGCTCGGGGGCGGCGGGACCCGGGGTGAGCCGACCCTCGCCACCGAGGTCGAGAGCGGTCGAACAGTGCAGCCCGCCGGCCGCGTCGCCGAGCACCCCGACCTGCCCGAGGCGCCGACGGCCGTCACGACCGCGGGTGAGGTGCACGACGACGCGCAGGCCGGCCAGCAGCTGGGCATGCACCGCACCCCGGCCGATGCCGCTGGTCATGGCCAACGCCTCGATCCTGGCCGGCACGTCGGCGACGGAGTTGGCGTGCACGGTGCTGCAGCCGCCCTCGTGCCCGGTGTTGAGGGCGGCGAGCAGGTCGACCACCTCGGCCCCGCGGACCTCCCCGACCACCAGCCGGTCCGGGCGCATCCGCAACGCCTGGCGGACCAGGTCCCGCAACGTGATGCCGCCCGCCCCCTCGACGTTGGCCGGGCGGGCCTCCAACGCCACCACATGCGGGTGCGTCGGGCGCAGCTCGGCGCTGTCCTCG
The DNA here is from genome assembly GCA_038233135.1 of Propionibacteriales bacterium. Classification (GTDB taxonomy): domain Bacteria; phylum Actinomycetota; class Actinomycetes; order Propionibacteriales; family Nocardioidaceae; genus JACCVL01. The sequence continues at coordinate 23,086 of JBBSMN010000009.1, read as the reverse complement.
ACGAGCACGATCCGTTCGTCGTCGGGCACCAGTGACAGCAGCGCCGACAGCAACGTCGTCTTACCGGACCCGGTGCCACCAGTGACGAGGAATGCCGTCCGCGACGCCACCAGGTCGGCCAGCACCCGAGCACCGGCACCGGGCATCAACCGCCGCTCGACGAGCTCGTCGAGCGTGAACGTACGGCGGGCAGGCACCCGAAGACTCACCAGCGTGCCCGGTCGGGCAACCGGGGCGAGGGCCGCGTGCAGCCGGGTGCCGTCGCGCAACCGGACGTCGACGAACGGGCTGGCGTCGTCCAGCCGGCGCCCGGCACCCGCGGCCAGCCGTTGTGCGAGCACGCGCACCGCGGCGTCATCGGGGAAGGTCACGTCGGTCGTCTCGAGCCCTGAGCCGCGGTCGACGAACACCTGGTCGGGTCCGTTGACCAGCACGTCGGTGACGTCGGGAGTGCGGAGCAGTGCCTCGAGCGGGCCGGCACCCACCGACTCGCGGTCGAGGGCGTCCACGAGAGCCAGCAACGTCTCGTCACCCACGATTCGGCCGTCCGCGCGCAGGACCGCGGAGACCTGGGCGGCGTCGACGGTCGCTCCGCGGCTGGCGAGCCCGGAGCGGACCCGCTCCAGCAGGACGGTGTCGGGCAGGACGGTGTCGGGCAGGGTCATGCGGCGCTCGGCTCGGTCTGCGCCAGCGCGGTCAAGGTCGACGAGCAGGCACGTGCCAGCGGCCCGCGCGTCTTGCGGATCGGCCCGAGCCCCTGGTCGAGCCAGCCGGCGAGTGCCCGCTCCGGTCGCATCTCGACCAGCAGCGGCAGCTCAAGGGCGTCGGCCACGGCCTCGCCGTCGAGGGAGCGCGACGGGGAGGCGCGCACGACCAGTCGCAGGTCGGCGGTTGCGCGGCGGAGCAGACCGAGCCTCGTCCTCGCGGCTGCCACTGCGCGAACTTCAGCAGGCACCACCAGCACAGTGCACGTGGCAAGGGCCAACGCCTCGCGCGCGGCGTCGTCGTCGAGGCGGGGGACGTCGGCCACCACGAGCTGGTGGCCGCGCCGGGCGGCGGCGAGCACGGTGCGCATCGATGCGCGGGACACCGGCACCGGGTCGTCGCGGCCCCAGGAGAGCAGAGCGAGGTCGTCGACGACCGGGAGCACGTCGCGCAGCGACGTGGCGTCGATGCGCCCGGAGGTGGTGGCAAGGTCGGGCCCGCGCAGCCCGGCCGCCTGCTCACCGCCGACGAGCAGATCCAGGCCGCCACCCCACGGGTCCACGTCGACCAGAGCGACCGACTCGCCGCGGCGGCTCGCCGTCGACGCCAGCGCGGCAGCGAAGACCGAGGCGCCGGCCCCGCCGCACGCCCCCGTGACCGCGAACAACCGGGCGAGCACACCCTCACCACCCGCGGCCAGCACCTCGACCACCCGGTGGCGGTCTGCCGGCAGCGAGATCACCTGCTCGGCCCCGATCGCGAGTGCGCGACGCCAGCTGGCGGGATCCGATCCCTCAGCAGCAACCAGAAACACCTGCTGGCGACGCGGCAGCTGCAGACCGGCCAGCTCGGCGGCCATGTCGTCGCCGACCAGCACCACCGGCGCCGGCGACCAGACCTGCCGTACGTCGGTGGCGGTGGACACGACCAGCGCAGTCACGCCCGCGGCAGCGGCCAGCCGGCCCGCCTCGTCCCGGAGCGCCCGGTCGGCGCTGACGATCAGTGGTGGCGGCGTGGAGGCAGCGTCCGGTTGCTTGCTCATGCCGTGCAGGGTGGCCGTTTCCACCCCCGGCCCGACAGGGACGGGTACACCGCCTGTGGACGAAGGCGCGCATCGAAGCGCCTTGTGGACGAGCCGGAAGTCCGCGTGCCCGGCTACAGTCGAACGGTGGACGACGCCAGGCCTGACCGGCCCGCCGCGTTCTTCGACCTGGACAAGACGATCATCGCCCGGTCGAGCACGCTGGCGTTCAGCCGTGCGTTCTTCGAGGGCGGCCTCATCACCCGCAGATCGGCACTGCGCAGCGCCTACGCCCAGTTCGTGTTCGGCCGCTCGGGCATCGACCAGGCTCAGATGGAGCGGATGCGTGCCTACCTGTCCGCCCTGTGCGCCGGCTGGGACGTGCAGACCGTCCGCGACATCGTCGCCGAGACCCTGCACACGATCGTCGACCCGCTCGTGTACGACGAGGCCGTCGACCTGATCGAGCACCATCGCTCCGCGGGACACGACGTGATCATCGTGTCGACCTCCGGCTCGGAGGTGGTCGAGCCGATCGGCGAGCTGCTGGGGGTCGACCACGTGGTCGCCACCCGCATGACCGTGCACGACGGTCGCTACACTGGGGAGATTGGCTTCTACGCCTTCGGCCCGCACAAGGCCGACGCGATGCGCGATTTGGCACATCGGCACGGCTACGACCTGGCGGCGTCCTACGCCTACTCCGACTCCGAGACCGACCTGCCGATGCTGAGCGCAGTCGGCCACGCGCACGCGGTGAACCCCGACCGGACGCTCCGGCGCATCGCCACCGAGCGCGGCTGGCCGGTGCTGTTGTTCGACACCCCCGTGGCGCTGCGGGCCCGGACCGGGTTGCGCTCCCGGCCCACCCGGGTCGCCATCGTGGGTCTCACGATGACGGTGGCCGCCGTGGCCGTCGGGGTACGGGCCCGCCGGCGCGGGCGGCAGCAACGCGTGTCGAGCTGGACACGCCGACGACCCCTTCCCATCGGCCGCTGACGGGCGTACAAAGGAGTCGGACAACTACAGACTGACACGGTGCACGGGTACCCACGCGGCGACCACCCTTCTTTGAGGGCAGTCGTCACGGGTTGATCCCGGGACGACGATACGAGTGCACGCCTGGTAGCCCAGGCGCCGTGCCAGCGAACGGCGCTACCGCCTCGGTGGCGCCGTTCGCACGCACCCTCACCGGTGCGCCAGGGGGGCCCGCTCCACCCCGTACCCATATGCCTCGGCCGCCGCCAGCAACCACGACACGACCCCGGGTTGACCGCCGTCGCGATAGGCCGCCAGCGCCGCCTCGTACGCCGCCGGCGAGCGTGCGTGCCCGGCCTCGGGCACCGTGAGCGACGGGGGGTCGACCCCGGTGTCGGCCAGCACGAGCCGCTCCGCAGCGCGGGCGACCAGCCCGTCGCGCGTGCCGAACGCCGCAGCGGTGGCCACCTCGGCGTGGACGACGGCAGCCAGCACGAGACCGGGGGCTGCGGTTCCACACAGGACCAGCTCGCCCACCCCCTGCAGCCGGCGGGCGCCGGGCACCGACGAGGGACGCCCTCGGCTGTCGTCGTCGGGGTCTGCAGCCAGCGCGTGCAGCCTGGCCAGCGCCTGCAGCGGGCTGCGCTGCCACGTCGGCAGCAGCCCGACCAGCTCGGACGACACCCGCATCGCGGCCGCGCCGGCAGGGTCGGTGCGACCGGCGCGCAGGTCGTCGATCGAACAGGTGCTGTCCTCGAGGACCGCGTTGGCGGCAGCCCCTCGCAGCAACGACTCGACGGTGTCGCTCGGACCGCTGCGGCGCAGCCCCCGGTCGCGCAGCAGCGTGTCGACCGCGTCCCGCGCCGCGGCCATCGCCGACGGGACGCCCGGCTTCGAGGCCAGGACCAGCAGCGGATCAGGGCCCTGCCGCGCCGCCCGCCCCGGTGGTGCGGAGGTGGGTGGTCGCATCGGTGCAGACTAACCAGCCGACCACTCGCCGAGGCCGCCCGCGTTGCTAGCCTGCAACCGCGATGGACGACTGGCAGCGGATCAGGCAGGGCCGGTCGTTTGCCGCGGTCGCCGCAGAGTACGACCGAGCCCGCCCGTCCTACCCCACGGATGCGGTGCGCTTCCTGGTGGGCGATGCGCCGCGCCGCGTCCTCGACCTGGGCGCCGGCACCGGTGCCCTGACCCGGGTGCTGCTGGCGGCCGGCCACTCGGTGATCGCCGTCGAGCCGCTGCTGCTCATGCTGGCGCACCTGCGGCGACGCTCGTCCAGCGAGCAGCTGCGGGTCCTCGCCGGGTCGGCCGAACAGGTCCCGCTGCGCCGGGCCAGCGTCGACGCCGTCACCATCGGGCAGGCGTACCACTGGTTCGACGACGAACGCGCCGTACCCGAGCTGGCGCGGGTGCTGAAGTCCGGCGGGACGTTGTCCATGGTGTGGAACATGCGCGACGAGTCCGTCCCGTGGGTGCGGCGGCTGGGACAGGTCATGGGCGCCGACAACTCGCTGCCCGACCCCAGCGGGAGCCTGGGCCTGTCGGGGAGCTTCGGGCCAGTGCAGTGGCAGCGCTTCCGGCTGTTCCAGCCGGTGGATCGGGCCGGGCTGCTCGACCTGGTCCGGTCGAGGTCGCACATCGCCGTCCTCGACGACACCGACCGCCGCGACGTGCTGGGCCGTGTCGGCGAGCTGTACGACCGACAGCGGGGCGACGCCCTCGGCCTCCAGCTGCCGTACGTCACCCACTGCCTGCGGACCGTGCGGCTCGGGAACTGAGGGCGTACGGCGGTGGGCAACCTGGGCACCGTTCTGATCGCCGTGCTCGGCGTGGCGGTGCTGACCGCGCTCGCCTTCTGGTGGCGCCGACGCAACAGCCACGACCTCGGCACGCCGGCGGACCGGGCGACGTTCGCCACCTTGCACACCGCCTCGCTCGCCTCACCACCGCTGCGCGGCGGGCTCACCGCGTCGAGTGCCGAACGGGCGATCCGGCACCTGCGTGTCCTGCTGGGCACGCCGTCCGTCGCACTCACCGACGACCGGCACGTGCTCGCCTGGGACGGCGGGGGCGCCCACCACGAGGCGCAGGTGTTGCGGCTGGCCGGGGTCACCCTGCGATCGGGCCGCACCGGGGCGCACGGCAGCACCGACATCGCCTGCCCCCGGGCCCGGTGCGGCCTGCACGGCGCCGTGGTCGCTCCCCTCGTCGTGGAGGGCCGGGTTGTGGGCACGTTGGTGGCGCTGACCGACACAACGTCGGCGAGCCTGGTCCGCGCCAGCACCGAGGTCGCCCGGTGGGTGTCCGGCCAGCTGGAGCTGGCCGAGCTCGACCAGTCGCGCACCGCGCTGATGGAGGCCGAGGTGCGGGCGCTGCGGGCGCAGATCTCGCCGCACTTCATCTACAACTCGCTGACCGCCATCGCCTCGTTCGTCCGCACCGACCCCGAGCGCGCCCGTGCCCTGCTGATGGAGTTCGCCGACTACACCCGCTACTCCTTCCGCCGCCACGGCGACTTCACGACGCTGGCCGAGGAGCTGCACTCGATCGAGCGCTACCTCGTGCTCGAGCAGGCACGCTTCGGGGACCGGCTGGTCGTCACACTGCAGATCGCGCCTGAGGTGCTCCCCGTACGCCTGCCGTTCCTGTCCGTGCAGCCGCTGGTCGAGAACGCCGTGCGCCACGGGCTCGAGCGCAAGGCAGGTGTGGGGCACGTGACCATCACCGCTGCCGACGACCTCGCCGACGCGCTGATCACCATCGAGGACGACGGGGTCGGCGAGGACCCGGAACGCATGCGCCAGGTGCTCGCCGGTGCCGGCGGGACGGACTCCGTCGGCCTCGGCAACGTCGACGAGCGGCTGCGAGCGGTCTTCGGCGACGAGTACGGGCTCGTCGTGGAGACCGCGGTCGATGCCGGGACCAAGGTGCTGGTGCGGGTGCCGAAGTTTTCCCCCGGCGTCGGCGCCTGACGCCGATAGCCCCTCAGCCGGCGACGGCCAGGGAGACCAGGTCAGCCAGCAGACCCACCTCGACCGCGGCGCCGAGGACGTCGCCCGTCAGCCCACCGAGCCGCCGCCGCGCGTGGAAGGCCACGGCCAGCCCCCCGAGCACGGCGGCCGGAGCGGCGTACACCCCGGCCAGCCCCGCACCGGCCGCTGCCACCGCGGCGGTGAGCGTCGCGGCGGTGAGACCGGCCGCCAGAACGGCCGCGGGCAGCGGTACGACACCCAGCACTGTGACTCCCAACCCGCCCGCGCGAGCCGCTCCCCACCCGGGGACACAAAGCACCGGCAGGACGGTCCGGGCAGCGACCCAGGCCGCACCCAAGGCGGTCGGGCCGAGCTCCGCCGCGACCTCTGCGCCGACGACCACCTGCCCGACCAGCACGAGGATCAAGGTGCTGGCGCCGAAGGGACCGACATCACCACGGCGCATCACCTCGAGCGCGCGGTCGCGGTTCGGACCCGAGCCCAGGCCGTCGGCGGTGTCGGCCAGACCGTCAAGGTGCAGACCGCGGGTGGCCAGCGCGCCGGTCGCGACGGCCGCCAGCCCCGCCGCCAGATCACCCAGCCCCAGCTCGAGGCAGAGCCAGGCAACCAGCGCAGACGGGACCGCGACCAGCACCCCTGCGGCCGGCGCCAGCAGCAGCGCCACCATCGCGACCGCCCGGTCCACCCGACGGGGTGGCCGCACCGGCACAGCGGTCAACGTGCCGACCGCCAGCCGCCACCCGTCGGTAAGGATTGACCGGTCGGGGTGGGGCAGGCTCATCGCCGCGACACGTCGTCCGCGACCGGCAGCTCCAGCGTGCGGCCGGCAACGACGAGCAGGCAGCGGTCGGCGGAGGCGGCGAGGCGGGCGTTCAGCCGGCCCTGCTCGTCCCGGAAGAGCCGGCCCGCGGCCGTGCCGGGCACCACCCCGGCGCCCACCTCGTTGCTGACGGCGACGACGGGGACGGTGGCGGCCGCCCAGGCGTCCGCGAGCCTGGCGACCTCCTTGTCCAGGTGGCTTCGCCAGCCGGCGCGGCCGTCCCAGGCGCCGGCGTCGTCGAGCACCGCGGTCAGCCACAGGGTCAGGCAGTCCACCAGCACCGGCCCCGTCGCGTCGCCCAGGACACCAGCGACGTCGCGGGTCTCGATCGTGCGCCAGGACGCCGGCCGGCGCGCACGGTGCGCCCGCACCCGCTCGGCCCACTCGGGATCGCTGGCGGCGGCCGGGCCGGTGGCCACGTACGTGACCGGCCCGCACCGGTCCGCCAGCAGCCGCTCCGCGACGGTGCTCTTGCCCGAGCGGGCCGCCCCGAGCACCAGGGTCCGCCAACCGGTCGGCTGCGCCGTCGCGTCGGCGCCGACCGCGATGGTCTCGAGATCGCGGCCGGGGCGGGCTCCGGGCGGTCGGGTGTCCGACGCGCCCGGGTGGTGGTGGGACAGGTGGACCGCAACGGCCATGGTGCGCTCGTCGACGGCCCCGCTCGCACGCAGCTGCCGCACGTGGTCGGCTCCGGTGTCGCCCGTCAGCAGCAGGTCGAGCCGCCGGCCGTCGAGGGCGGCGACGGTCGGCTCGGGAAGTGGACCGTCGCCGGCGGCGTACGCCAGCAGCGACCCGTCCGGCCCGCTCACCAGGTAGACCAGGCCCTGGTCTCTTTCACTGTCACTGCCTCTATCGCTGTCACCGTCACTGTCACCAGCAGCGAGCACGTCGACCACGTAGCTGCCCCGCGGGCCGTCCACGGCCAGCCGGTCGCCGGCCTCAGCCGGCACCAGGTGTACGTCCGGGTCGTCCGGGTCGTCCGGGTCGTCCGGGCCCACCGCACTGCGCCATCGCTCGAGTGTCGGCGCAGCGCCGATGACATCGAGGGCGGCGACCGGGCTGTGCGCGCCGGCACGCTCCCGCGCCAGCACCGCAAACCAGGTGGAGTCGTCCGGGCGGTCCTGGCTCAGCAGCAGCATGCGGACACCGGCCAACGACGTGCCGGCCCGCGATGCGGCGCGGGGCGTGTCCGGACAGTCGAGCAGGACGGTGCCGTCCACGAGTGCGCTGGTCGGGCCGCGGACCACGCCGTTGCGCAGCATGTCCCTGCAGGAGGCGCCCTCACAGAAGGCGTTGGGCGACCCGCCGGCCGCACCGGTCCCCAGCAGCACCACCCGCACGGCCGCAACCGTACGCCGGACCGAAGGGCACCGGTCGCCACCGGTCGGCGGGTAACCTGCACGCCGTGCGGTTCCTCAGCGACGAACGCCCCGGATACGACCTGACGTACAACGACGTGTTCATGGTGCCCTCGCGCAGCGACGTCACCTCACGCTTCGACGTCGACCTGACCACACCCGATGGCGTCGGCACGACGCTGCCGGTCGTCGTCGCGAACATGACGGCCGTCTCTGGCCGACGGATGGCCGAGACGGTGGCCAGGCGCGGGGGGCTGTCCGTGCTGCCGCAAGACATCCCGCTCGACGTGGTCGGTCGCGCGATCGAGGCCGTCAAGTCCGCCCACGCCATCTACGACACGCCCATCACCGTCGACCCGAGCACAACGGTGGGTGCGGCCTTCAGCCTGATGCCCAAGCGCGCCCACCGGGCCGTGGTCGTCGTGGACGGCCGCACGCCGGTCGGCGTGATGACCGAGCACGACGGACTTGGCGTGGACCGCTTCGCGCAGGTGCACGAGGTGATGGAGACACAGCCGGTGCTGCTGGGCGCCGGCGTCGAGCCCCGGGCCGCGTTCGAGACGCTGACCGAGCGGCATCTGATGCTCGCCCCCGTCGTCGACGGGGACCGGCTGTGCGGGGTCCTCACCCGTCGGGGGGCGCTGCGCGCCACCCTGTACGCACCCGCGCTCGATCCCGACGGGCGCCTGATGGTCGGTGCGGCGGTCGGCATCAACGGCGACGCGGGCGGCAAGGCCAAGGTGCTGCTCGGCCACGGCGCCGACCTGCTCGTCGTCGACACCGCGCACGGTCACCAGCACCGGATGCTCGACGCCCTGTCCGCGGTGACCGCCGCCCGTGACGCCCACACCGCAGCGACCGGCGCCAGGGTGCCGGTGGTGGCCGGCAACGTGGTCACCGCCGACGGAGCCCGCGAGCTGGTCGGAGCCGGTGCCGACGTGGTCAAGGTCGGCGTCGGTCCCGGCGCCATGTGCACCACCCGGATGATGACCGGTGTCGGCCGTCCGCAGTTCTCTGCGGTCCTCGAGTGCGCCGAGGCGGCGCGGGGCGCTGCCGGGCACGTCTGGGCCGACGGTGGGGTCCGGCACCCGCGCGACCTGGCGCTGGCGCTGGCTGCCGGCGCGTCCAGCGTGATGGTGGGTTCCTGGTTCGCTGCGACGCACGAGAGTCCCGGCGACCTCGTCGTCGCCTCCGACGGCCGGCCGTACAAGGAGTCGTTCGGCATGGCCTCCTCACGCGCGGTGAGCAACCGCACCCGCGACGCGGCCGGGTTCGACCGGGCCCGGCTGGCACTGTTCGAGGAGGGCATCTCGTCCGCGCGGATGTACCTCGACCCGGCCCGCCCCGGCGTCGAGGACCTGCTCGACACGATCACTGCGGGGATCCGCTCGGCCGCGTCGTACGCGGGAGCCCGCACGATCCCCGAGCTGCACGAGCGGGCGGTGATCGGGGTGCAGAGCGCAGCCGGCTATGACGAGGGTCGACCGCTGCACGCCGGCTGGTGAGCCCGGTGAACCCCGACCCCGACCCCGACGCCGGCGCCAACGACGAGGGCATCGCCGCCGACATCGGCGGGCTCCGCGTGCTCGTGGTCGATGACGAGCACCCGGTCCGTGACGAGCTCGCGTACCTGCTCGGCGCCGACCCGCGCATCACCCGGGTCGACACCGCGGCCTCCGGAGCAGACGCGTTGCGCGCGATCGAGCGCCGTGAGGTGGACGCGGTGTTCCTGGACATCGCGATGCCCGGCCTGGACGGGGTCGAGATCGCCACGGTGCTGACCGGGCTCCCCACGTCGCCCAGGGTCGTGTTCGTCACCGCCCACGAGGAGCACGCCGTGGACGCCTTCGACCTTGACGCCGTGGACTACCTCCTCAAACCGGTGCGCCCGGACCGGCTCAGCGAAGCCGTCCGAAGGGTCGTCGCCGCCCGTGACGACCCGGCGCCTGTCCCGGGTGTCGAACCGGGCGACGAGGTGATCCCGGTCGAACGGGCAGGCGTCACGCGTTTCGTCGCCCGCTCGGAGGTGGCCTGGGTGGAGGCCCACGGCGACTACGCACGGTTGCACACCGCGTCCGCGTCGCATCTCGTGCGGGTGGCCCTGAGCACGCTCGAGCAGCGGTGGGGTGCGGCCGGCTTCGTGCGTATCCACCGCAGCCTTCTCGTCGACATCCACCGGGTGGTCGAGGTCCGCACCGACGCCGGGCGGGTCAGCGTCATCGTCCCGGGACAAGGACCGGACGGGCACGTGGAGCTGCAGGTCGCGCGGCGCCACGCTCGCGGCCTGCGGGACCGGTTGGTGCGCGGCTCGCGGCCCTGATGCGGACGGCCCCGGTCGGCAGGCCGGGCAGGTCCGCGCCGGGAGATGAAGCCTACCTGGGCTTCCCACCCCGCAGATGCATCAGCTTCGGCCTGCGGCGGCACGTCGCCCGGTAGCGTTCGCCCGGTGGAGGGCCACCGACCGGAACGGGTGCGGGTCACCGGCCCCCGCAGCTCGGCCATCGCGCCCAGCCCGAGGGGCGCCACCCAGGAGATCGACGCGCAGACCGGCCTCGGCGCGGTCTACATGCGCTCGCTGCTGCGCGCCCAGCTGCGCCTGGCGCTGGGCGTCCTCGCCCTGGTCGTGGGTCCACTTGCTGCACTGCCGCTGCTGTTTGTGCTCTTTCCCGACGTACGCGAGGTGTCCGTGCTCGGGCTCCCCCTGCCATGGGCACTGCTGGCCGTCGCGGTGCACCCACTCCTGATCCTCGCCGGATGGGTGTATGCCCGTCGGGCCGGGGAGACCGAGCAGCAGTTCACCGACCTGCTGGAGCGTTCATGAGCCCGTTGAACCCCACCGCCGGCTGGGCGGCGGTGACGGTCGTCTCCGTGGTGACGCTGGCCATCGGAGCCCTGGGCCTGCGCGTGAGCCGGACCACGTCGGACTTCTACGTCGCCTCCCGCCAGGTCGGCCCGTTGTGGAACGCCTCGGCGATCGGCGGGGAGTACCTCTCGGCCGCCTCCTTCCTCGGCGTCGCCGGCCTGGTGCTGGCCTTCGGAGCCGACATGCTGTGGTTCCCGGTCGGGTTCGCCGTCGGCTACCTCGTACTGCTGGTGCTGGTCGCCGCTCCACTGCGCCGCTCCGGCGCCTACACCATCCCCGACTTCGCCGAGGCGCGGCTGGAGTCGCGCACCGTGCGCCGACTGGCCAGCGTCCTGGTGGTCGTGGTCGGCTGGCTCTACCTGCTGCCGCAGCTGCAGGGGGCGGGGCTGACCCTGAGAACGGTCACCGGCGCGCCCGCCTGGGCTGGCGCGGTCGGCGTCGCAGCGGTGGTGGTGCTCAATGTGGTGGCCGGCGGGATGCGGAGCATCACGTTCGTGCAGGCGTTCCAGTACTGGCTCAAGCTCACCGCGCTGCTCGTGCCGGTCGTGGTGCTGCTCGTGGTGTGGCGCGGCGACGGCGCCCCGTCGCCGGCCTCGGCCGACGGCGGCGTCGGGGACACGGCCTGGCTGCTCCCGCTGGCGGGGGGTCAGCCGACCGACCTCTACCAGACCTACTCGCTGATGGTCGCGACCTTCCTCGGCACGATGGGCCTCCCGCACGTGCTGGTGCGCTTCTACACCAACCCCGACGGCCCGGCCGCCCGCCGCACGACGGTCATCGTGCTCGGGCTGCTGGCCGTGTTCTACCTGCTGCCACCGGTGTACGGGGCGCTCGGCCGGGTCTACGCACCGGACCTGGTCGCGACCGGGCGCGCAGACGCGGTCGTGCTGGAGCTGCCCGGCCGCATGCTGGACGGTGTCGGCGGGGACCTGCTCGGCGCGCTGCTGGCGGCCGGCGCGTTCGCGGCGTTCCTGTCGACGTCATCCGGGCTCACCGTCTCGGTCGCCGGTGCGCTCAGCCAGGACGTGCTGACCCGGCTGCGGCTGCCCTACGGCTGGCGCCTCGGCGGGGTCGCGGGGTTTCGCATCTCGGCAGTGCTGGCCCTGATCGTGCCGCTGGCGATCGCCCTGTCGACCCAGCGGCTGGCCGTGGCCAGCTCGGTCGGTCTGGCGTTCGCGGTGGCGGCGTCGACGTTCTGCCCGCTGCTGGTGCTGGGCATCTGGTGGCGGCGACTCACCGACGCCGGCGCCGTGGTCGGGCTGCTGGTGGGCGGGCTCGCGTCCGGCGGTGCGGTGGTGCTGGTGATCGCTGACCCGGACCGGTCGGGCTGGGTCGGCGCGCTGCTCGCCCAGCCCGCGGCCTGGACGGTTCCGGTCGCGTTCGCCGCCATGGTGGTGGGCTCCCTGCTCACGCCCGGGCGCGTCGCGCCGGGAGTGGACCGCACCATGGTGCGCCTGCACGCCCCGGAAGCGCTCGACCTCGACCGGGGCAGCTGGCAGCCCCGGTGAGTCCGCCGGTGAGTCCGCCGGTGAGTCCCGGTGAGTCCGCCGCCGAGGTCACGAACCGTCGCGTACGCCGCGGAGGTGCTCGCGTGTGGCCGCCAGTCCGCGGCGATCGAGGACCGTGAGCTTGGTGGACTCCAGCATCCGGTAGGCCTCGAAGAAGGCAGCGAGCTCGTCGCGGAAGTTCGCCGGCAGGTCCCCCAGGTCCTTGAGGTGGTCCTGGTGGTGGTCGTGGACGGGCACGCAGATCAGCTTGGTCTCCTCCACGTCTCCGACCTGCAGCAGGTACGAGCCGAGCACCCGGCACTGCACGTGCACGCCGGGAAACATCCCCTCGTCCAGCAGCACGAGCGCGTCCAGCGCATCGCCGTCCTCCCCGTCCACACCGACCACGTAGCCGTAGTCGCCCGGGAACCCAGCGGGCCCGCCCAGGCTGCGGTCGAACCAGACGGTGCCGTCGTCAAGCTGCTCGTACTTGTTGTGGCTGCCGCGCGGGATCTCGACGACCACCTCGACCTGTACCTCGTCGTCCTGCGTCTCCTCGGCCATGCCTCCACCGTCGCAGTACGCGTCAAACGGCCGGCGAGGTGGGGGCGGTCCGCTCCACCGACACCCCGTCGCTGAGCTCGTGCACCCGGTCGGCCAGCGTCCCCGCCCGGTCGCTGCCGCCGAGGGCCTCGACGCCAGACCGCAGTGCCGACAGGTCGCCGATGCCCAGGCCGGCGAGCTGCGGGTCGACCCGCCACCGCGCGGTCGAGTCCCCGCTGAACCTCCCGACGAAGGTTGCCCGCGGCACCACGAGCGGGCCGTACGTCGTGAACTCGCCGCCGGATTGGACCCCCTGGACACCGAGAGGGTCATGCAGCCAGAAGGCGTCGCCGGGCCGGCTCACCTCGTACACACCGCTCACCCGCACCTCGACGGGCTCGTCGCTGGACCGGTTGACCACCGTCAGGGTGTCCCCGGCACCGAGCCCGCGTGCCCGCGCGGCCGGCTGGGAGATTGCCACAGCGACGATCCCGTCGCGGGACTCGCTCGGCCAGCGTCCGGCGACCAGCCGGCCCTGCGCCAGCAGTCGTCGTAGAACGAACACGGTGAGGTCTGTGACCTCGGCACCCCGACGGGTCGGCAGCGCGTACGACGAGGAGACCGCGCTGGCGTGCACCTCGGCACCGACCACCGCGAACGCCGCACCGACAGCTCTGCGCACCTGCTGGTCGCGGTCGTCGAGGCTGGCTGCAGAGTCGACGCTGTCGCGGACCTCCATCGTGCGATCACCCAGCGGCGCCTGCGTGAGCGCACGACGCAAACCGCTCTCACCGACCGACTGGACGTAGAGGCTCGTCATCGCCAGCGCGGTGGTGGCCAACATGATCGTGGCGAAGGCCGCCGCGAGCACGACCCGCTGCGCCGCGGCACGGCGCCACACGACCCCGCTGAGCGACACCAGACGACGGTACTCGGGAGCTTTGGGCGGGTCAGGGGCGGCGGGTCAGGGCGCGGCAGGTCAGCCGGCTCGGGCCGCGAAGAGGCCCTCCCACGGGCGGTGCCCGCGGACAAGCCGGTCGACGGCGTCGGCGGGCGCCGGCTCGGCCAGCAGGAACCCCTGCGCCTGCTGGCACCCGGCGGCACGCAGGTAGGCCAGCTGCTTGCGGGTCTCCACCCCCTCGGCGACGACGTCGAGACCGAGACCGGCTGCCATCGTGATCGTGGCGTCGACGATGGGCACCTCGGCGTCCAGCCGGTCGATCCCGCTGACGAAGGAGCGGTCGATCTTGAGCCGCGTGACCGGGGCAGAGCTGAGCCTGGCCAGCGACGAGTAGCCGGTGCCGAAGTCGTCGACCGCGATCTCAACGCCCCGCTCGCGGAGCGCGCTCAGCGTCGCCTGGGTTGTGGTCACACCCAGGCTGAGCGCGCTCTCGGTGATCTCGACAATGACCCGGCTGGCGTCGAGCCCGCGGTCCACGCACGCGTCGAGCTCGGCCAGCAGGCCGGGCTGCTTCAGCTGGTGCGACGACACGTTGACGGCCACCTGCAGCTGCGGGTCCCCTCCGGCCGCGTCTCAACGGGCCAGCTGCGCGCACACCTGACTGAGGACCCACTCGCCCAGGTGCAGGATCAGGCCCTTCTCCTCGGCCAGCGCGACGAACTCCTCGACCGGCACCTCGCCGCGCTCAGGGGAGGTCCAGCGCACCAGTGCCTCAACGGCAGCCATCCGGCCGGACGCCAGGTCGATGATCGGCTGGTAGTACACGTGCAGCCGCTCCTGGTCGAGCGCGGCACGCAGGTCGCGCTCGAGGGCCAGCCGTTCGCGAGCCTGCAGCCGCTTGGCGGCCTCGAAGAAGGCGTACCGGTCCTTGCCAGCACCTTTGGCGAGGTACATCGCGAAGTCGGCAGCCTTGAGCAGCTCCTCGGGGGTCTCCTGGTGCTCGCTGCGCAAGGCGATGCCGACGCTGGCCGTGCTGCGGATGCTGCTGCCCTCCACGACGATCCGCTCACCCAGAGCGGTGAGCAGCCGGTCGGCCACCTCGGCCGCCTCGTCGCGGGTTGTGCCGGGCAGCACGACCACGAACTCGTCCCCGCCCAGCCGGCAGACGGTGTCGCCCTCGCGCAGCAGCTGGACGATGCGGGCAGCGGTCTTCACCAGGAGCGCGTCCCCTGCTTGGTGCCCGAGGCTGTCGTTGACGTTCTTGAAGTCGTCGAGGTCCAGCACCAGGACCGCCAGCTCGCGGTTGTCCTGGCCGAGTGCCGCCGCCGCCCTCGAGCGATAGCGAGCCCGGTTGCCGAGCCCGGTCAGCAGGTCGAAGTCGGCGCGGCGGGCGGCCTCGTCCCTGGCCGTGGCCAGGCCCAGCGAGGCCGCCGACTGGGCGGCGAGCACCTCCAGGCACTCCACGACGGACGTCGCGTGGGCCACCGGCCGGGTGCCCGCCACCAGCAGGAGGCCGTCACTGCGGCCGCCGACCACCAGCGGGTGCACCGACATCGCCCGGATGCCGGCTCGCCGCAGGAAGCGGTACTCCTGAGGCACCAGGTCACCGCCGGGGAAGTGCGAGGACGTGCCGGTGCTCACCCAGGACGCCACCAGCTCCCACTCGTCGCGGCCCCAGGAGTCGAGCTTTGCGGCCAGCGGTCCGTACGACGCCGTGACCCACCGCCCCTTCGCCGACCGGCGGGTGAGGGCCGCCGAGGTCATGCCGGCGAGCTCGGTGGCGGCGACCATGGTGGCGTGCTGGATGTCGTGCACCGTCGACGCCTCGGTCAGCGTGACCGCCATCCGGGCCAGGCGGTGTGACAGCGAGGGATGCGGCAGGCCACCGAGATCGCAGATCTTCTCCCCCAGCAGCGCGGCGGCCGCTGCCACCACTTCGCCGGTGTTGTCCGGCAGGCGGGCGTAGTCCTCCACGTTGACCACGCCGACGACGGCTCCGTCGCACCACACCGGGAAGCAGCCTTCGGCGGCCAGCCCGGGGATGGCGGCAATGAAGTCGGGGCGGGTCGAGATGTCGGGGATGATCTCGGCCGTGCCACTGGCGACGACCCGACCGATGACGCCGCGGCCCGGCGGGAACCCGTCCACCACCTGGAAGTAGCCGCGGGCGGCATGACAGCGCATCCGGTCCCCGACCAGCAGATAGATGCTGGGCAGCTCGAAGCCGGCGTCGAGCAGGTCGTCGACGAGCCCGTCGCAGGCCGCGCCAATGGACTCGGCCGCGGTGCAGCGGTCGAAGAGCTCTGTGCCGGTGACCTGCGGGGGCATGTCACCCCCCGTCCTGCCCGTCCTCTGCGCCAGGCCCGCGGCCAGTCTGCAACGGCGCCCCGCGCTTTCCCATCGTACGAATGGTCACGCTGGCCCGCCCGCTGCAAGCGGGGCCGAGCAGCGGGTCAGTCGGCGAGCCCGGCCCGGCCGAGCAGGTAGCCGGTGAGCGGCGCGTACAGGTGCGGGGCCACGTTGTCGTCCAACGGTACGCACGCGACGATGCGCCCCTCGGCCTCGCCGACGAACAGTGCGGGGTCGTTGCAGTCGGCAAAACCGACGGAGTCGACGCCGGCCTCGCCGGCCGCACCGGCCCAGCCGTGGTCGGCGACGACCAGGTCGGGCGGCGGCTCGCCGACCGCCGCCAGCGCGTCCAGCACGGCGCTCATCAGCAGCGGTGAGTGCGTGTGCACCGGTCGCCCGTGCGATCCCACCAGCACTCCCAAGTGGTCGACGTAGCCGAGCGTGCCGGTCTGGTGCTCGTGGTCGGCCCGGCTCGGGTGCTGCCATCCCTGCGCCACCGCTAGCAGCGTGCATCCCGCTGCCACCAGGGCCAGCGCGACCGCGCCGTGCGTCGGCCGCAACCCCACCGGGTGGCCGGTGGCGACCAGCACCCGCTCCCGGCGCTCGGCGGCGAGCTGGAGCCGGGCAGCCATCGCGTCGAGCCGCTCGATCGTACGGTCGGGGTCGATCGTGTCCTGCCCATGGAGGTGGTCAGGATCGGCCACGACACCGCAGCGCTCGGCCATCAGGGCGAGCACGTCGGCACTGCTCCACCGGCCCGCCGGCTCGAGGCCGAGCAGGTAGTGCGGGGCGCGCCGGGCCATCCGGGCGTAGTTGGCCAGGTTGTTCTCGCGGCTGGTCGCGACGGCACCGGCGATGCGGGACTCGACGAGGTGATGGCGGAGATGGTCTGCGGTCGGGGTGGTGCTGGGAGCGGCAGGGGATGTCGTCATCGCGGCTCAGGGTAGCGACCGTGACCCAGCGGCAGCTCGGCTCGCGCGCCCCGCTCTTGCGGTGCGCGCCGGAGACGGGTTGGCTGCCGTTCAGCGGCCGACGACGACCGCGGACGAACGAAGGAGCTTGGCGTGAGCGACGAGACCAGCAACCAGCCCGAAGACAACCGGACCGAGGGCAGCCAGACCGAGGGCAGCCAGACCGAGGGCAGCCAGACCGACGGCAGCCAGACCGAGGGCGAGGCGGGCCTGTCCAACCTGCTGCAGGAGGACCGGCGCTTCGAGCCGCCGGCGGACCTGGCCGAGCACGCCAACGCCAATGCCGACACGTATGCGCAGGCCGACGCGGACGGGCTGGCGTTCTGGGCCGAGCAGGCCGACCGGCTGACCTGGGGCACGCACTGGGACCGGGTGCTCGACTGGGACAACCCGCCCTTTGCGCAGTGGTTCGTCGGCGGCACGCTGAACGCCGCCTACAACTGCGTCGACCGGCACGTCGAGGCGGGGCTCGGGGACCGGGTCGCGATCCACTGGGTGGGCGAGCCGGCCGACGACACCCGCACGATCACCTATGCGGACCTCAAAGACGAGGTGTGCAAGGCGGCGGGTGCGCTGACCGAGCTCGGTGTGAACGCCGGTGACCGGGTCGCCATCTACCTGCCGATGATCCCCGAGACGGTCATCGCGATGCTTGCCTGCGCCCGCATCGGCGCACCGCACACCGTCGTGTTCGGCGGCTTCTCCTCCGACGCCCTCGCCGACCGCATCGACGACCTCGGCTGCGAGGTCGTCATCACCGCCGACGGCGGTTACCGCCGCGGGGAACCCTCGTCGCTGAAGCCTGCCGTGGACGAGGCGGTGGCGCGCTGTCCCGACGTCCGTGCGGTGCTGGTGGTCAAGCGCACCGGCCAGGACGTGGAGTGGGACGAGGGACGCGACCGGTGGTGGCACGACATGGTGGACCACCAGCCGACCGACCACACCCCGCAGATGTTCGACGCCGAGCACCCCCTGTACGTGATGTACACGTCGGGCTCCACGGGCAAGCCGAAGGGCATCCTGCACACCACCGGCGGCTACCTCACCCAGGCTGCCTACAGCCACTGGTCGGTGTTCGACCTGAAGGCCGACACCGACGTCTACTGGTGCTCGGCCGACATCGGCTGGGTCACCGGGCACAGCTACATCGTCTACGGCCCGCTGGCCAACGGTGCCACGTCGGTGATGTACGAGGGGACGCCGGACACCCCGCACAAGGGGCGGTGGTGGGAGATCGTGCAGGACTACAAAGTCACCTTGCTCTACACCGCCCCGACAGCCATCCGGACGTTCATGAAGTGGGGCTCGCAGATCCCCGCCGAGTTCGACCTGTCCTCGCTGCGCATCCTCGGCTCGGTCGGCGAGCCGATCAACCCCGAGGCGTACGTGTGGTACCGCACCAACATCGGCGGCGACCGCACCCCCGTCGTCGACACCTGGTGGCAGACCGAGACTGGCGCCATGATGATCAGCCCGCTGCCCGGAGTGACGGCGGCCAAGCCGGGGTCGGCGATGAAGGCGTTGCCCGGCGTCAGCGCCCAGGTGGTGGACGACGCCGGCGAGGCAGTGCCCGACGGGTCGGGCGGCTACCTGGTCCTGACCGAGCCGTGGCCGGCGATGCTGCGCACCCTGTGGGGGGACGACGAGCGGTACGTCGACACCTACTGGTCGCGGTTCCCCGGCCGCTACTTCGCCGGGGACGGCGCCAAGCTGGACAACGACGGCGACATCTGGCTGCTGGGCCGGGTCGACGACGTCATGAACGTGTCCGGCCACCGGCTGTCGACGACCGAGATCGAGTCGGCGCTGGTCTCGCACCCCAAGGTCGCCGAGGCGGCGGTGGTGGGCGCCCTGGACGACACCACCGGGCAGGCGGTCGTCGCGTTCGTCATCTTGCGCGAGGAGGCCGGTGACGGGGGCGCGGACGTCGTCGACGAGCTGCGCGCCCACGTACGCAAGCAGATCGGCGCGATCGCGCGGCCGCGGTCGATCATGGTGGTCGCCGAGCTGCCCAAGACCCGATCGGGCAAGATCATGCGCCGACTGCTGCGTGACGTCGCCGAGAACCGCGCCATGGGCGACGTGACGACGCTGACGGACTCGTCGGTGATGGACCAGATCAAGACCGGCATGGAGCAGAGCAGCACCGACGACGAGTGACCCGACCCGACCCGACCCGGCCCGACCCGGCCCGACCCCGAGCCCGACAGGTGGCCATAGGCTCCGACCATGCATGCAGCTGATCTGGCCGAGGACTTTCAGGTCGTGCGCCTCGACGACGACGCGTTCACGGCCACCCGGATGCTCACCGAGCAGGCGCTGCCCGGCCTGGTCGTCCTCGACGACGACGGCGGCCCGCTGGTGGTGCTGCCCGCCTCCCAAGTGCTGCGCTTCGCCCTGCCGGACTACATCGAGGAGGATCCCAGCCTCGCCCACCTGTACGCCGAGAAGGACGCCGACCAGTTCTGCTCGGCGCTGGCCGGCAAGACGGTGCGCGAGCTGATGCCGGACAAGCACTACCTGCCCAAGAACAAGCACGACCGGCCGTTCGTCAAGGCGAGCGCAACCCTGATCGAGGTGGCGAGCATGATGACCCGCCAGCAGTCGCCGGTCGTCGCCGTCGTGGACGACGACGATGACGACACGATCCTCGGCGTCATCACCGTGCACCGACTCCTCGGCGCCGGACTGCAGCTGTCATGAGCCTGCACGACGCGCAGGTCGTCGCCGCGATCGCCATCTTCGTCGGCGCCTACATCCTCATCGCCACCGAGAAGGTGCCCCGTGCGCGGGCAGCGCTGACCGGTGCCGGGCTGATGCTGATCGTCGGCGCGAGCAGCGGGGACGTCGCCTTTTACAGCGAGGACAGCGGCATCGACTGGAACGTCATCTTCTTGCTGTTCGGCATGATGATCGTCGTCGGCGTCGTCAAGCAGACCGGCATCTTCGAGTACCTCGCGGTCTGGGCGGCCAAACGAGCGCAGGGCCGGCCGTACCGCGTGCTGGTGCTGCTGTGCATCATCACCGCAGTCGCTTCGGCCGCGCTGGACAACGTCACGACCGTGCTGCTGATCGCCCCGGTCACGTTGCTGGTGTGTGACCGCATAGGCGTGCGTCCCGAGGGTTTCCTCATCGCCGAGGCGATGGCCTCCAACATCGGCGGCACCGCCACCCTGATCGGTGACCCACCGAACATCATCATCGCCAGTCGGGCCGACCTGTCGTTCAACGACTTCCTGCTCAACCTGGCGCCGCTGATCGTCTTCCTCATGGCGGTGTTCCTGGTCCTGATCCGGTGGTTGTTCCGGTCGTCGTTCACCTACGACGCAGAGCGCGCCGCAGCGGTCATGGAGCTCGAGGAGCGCCGCGCGATCACCGACACCACCCTGCTCAAGCGCAGCCTGGTCGTGCTCGCGCTCATCCTGGTCTTCTTCAGCCTGCACACGGCGCTGCACGTCGACCCCAGCATCGTCGCGCTTCTGGGTGCCGGTGCACTCATCCTCATCTCGGGCCTCAGCAGCACCGAGTTCCTGTCCGAGGTTGAGTGGGAGACGCTGGTGTTCTTCGCCGGCCTGTTCATCATGGTGGGCTCGCTGGTCAACATCGGCGTGATCGACTACCTCGGCGAGAAGGCCGTGAACGCCGTGGACGGCCGCTTCCTGCTCGCCGCCACCGGGCTGCTGTTCGGCTCGGCCATCCTGTCCGGGATCGTCGACAACATCCCGTACGTCGCGACGATGGCACCGCTGGTGAAGGACCTCGTGGAGTCCGGCCAGGGCGAGCCCGGGGTCGGGTCGTTGTGGTGGTCGCTGGCTCTGGGCTCCGACCTTGGCGGGAACGCCACCGCGATCGGCGCCAGCGCCAACGTGGTGGTCACCGGCATCGCCGCCCGCAACGGCTACCCGATCTCGTTCTGGCAGTTCACCCGCTACGGCATCATCGTCACCCTGATCACTGTGGCGCTGTCGTGGCCCTACGTCTGGCTCCGCTACTTCGTCCTTGCCTGACCCACCCGATCCAGCGACGAGGAGCGCCGTGAGGAAGCCCGCCCGCGCAGCGCGCCGTGCTCTCCACCGGCTCTCGCTGGCCGAGTCGACCACCATCGCCGACGTCCTGCGTCGCGAGACCAGCGGCGGGCTGTTGCTGCTCGCCGCCGCGGTCGTGGCGCTGGCCTGGTCCAACTCGCCGGTCGCCGGCTCCTACGACACTGTGCGCACCTTCGTGGTCGAAGTCCCCGGTCTGCTGGAGCTGGACCTGGAGCACTGGGCCGGTGAGGGACTGCTCGCCGTCTTCTTCCTCGTCGCGGGACTGGAGCTCAAGCGCGAGTTCGTCGTCGGCGACCTCGCCGATCGCCGTGAGGCGGTGCTGCCGGCGGTGGCGGCCGTCTGCGGCATGGCCGTCCCGGCGCTGGTCTACCTGGCTGTCAACCTCGGCGCGGACGGACGACCCGGCGGGTGGGCGGTGCCGGTGGCCACCGACATCGCGTTCGCGCTGGCGGTGCTGGCCCTCGTCGGGGAGCGGCTGCCCACCGCCCTGAGAGCCTTCCTGCTGTCCCTGGCGGTCGTGGACGACCTGCTCGCCATCGTCGTCATCGCGGTCTTCTTCACCGACTCGATCGACGTATGGTCCCTGCTGGTCGCCGTCGGCCTGCTGGTGGTCTTCGCCGTCCTGCAGGGGCTTCGCAAGACGGCCTGGTGGTTGTACGTCCCGCTGGGTCTGGCGGTGTGGTTCTTCACCCACGACGCCGGTCTGCACGCCACCGTCGCCGGGGTGGCCATCGGGCTGGTCACTCGGGTCCACCGCGACGACCACGAGCACGACTCGCCGGCCGAGCGGCTGGAGCACCGGCTGCGCCCGCTGTCGGCGATGGTGTGCATCCCCGCCTTCGCGCTGCTCGCGGCCGGGGTCCAGCTGACCGGAAACACGCTGTCCGGACTGGTCACCTCGCCGGTGGCCCTCGGGGTGTCGGCGGGGCTGATCCTCGGCAAGGTGGTCGGCATCACCGGGGGAGCCTGGCTGGCCGTGCGGTTCACCCAGGCACAGCTGAGTCCCCGGCTCGCCTGGAGCGACGTCGCAGGCGTCGGACTGCTGGCAGGCATCGGCTTCACCGTGTCGTTGCTGCTTGCCGAGCTTTCGTTCCCCGAGGACCCGGCGGCCGTCGAGACGGCCAAGGCCGCAGTCCTGATCGCCTCCGTGCTCGCTGCCGTCCTGGCGACCGTCGTCCTCCGCCGCCGCCACGCGGTCCACGTAGCCATCGTCGAGGAGGAGAGCCGCGACGCCGACGACGACGGGATTCCCGACGTCTACCAGCCAGACATGCCGGGCGGCGACGAGCGGGAACTCTGACCGGCCGGCAGCGATCCGGCCGGCCACCCTCTAGGGTTGGGCCCGCTCACCATCTCGACGGCGAAGGGATCCCGATGTCGCACCCGATCGGACAGGCTGAGTCGGCCGCCCCGGCCCAGGCCGGCGGCGAGCCGACTGTCGGGCGACTGGTCGCCGATGCCAGCACACACCTGTCGACGCTGGTGCGCTCGGAGATCGCGCTGGCCAAGTCCGAGCTGCGGTTCAGCGCGAAGGCGGCCGGCATCGGCGCCGCGCTGCTCGCGGTGGCTGCCTTCCTGCTGGTGTTGGCGGTGGTCATGGCTTCCATCGCTGCGGCGTACGGCCTCGACTACGTGGTGCCCACCTGGCTCGCCTTCCTCATCGTGTTCGCGGTCTACGCGCTGATCGCAGCGGTGCTGGCACTGCTCGGAGTGCGGCGGCTGAAGAAGGTGTCCGCGCCCGAGCGGACAATCGAGACGACCAAAGAGACGGTCTCGACCCTGCGCAACCGCTGATCAGGTGCACGCACCGGTAGGCACCGGTTGGTCGCTGCGCCGGCCCTGCGCGGCGGCGCCCGCGACCTGGTCGGCGGACAGGGCGTACCCGGTGGAGTCATCGGTGACCGACGCCGCGCACACCACCCCGTAGACCCGTCCTCGCGGCGAGATCAGCGGACCGCCGGAGTTGCCGGGCCGCACGGTCGAGCGGATCGAGAGAACCTCGCGCACGGCGCTGTCCTCGTCGTAGATGTCGGGGCTGCGCAGCCGCTGCT